>JANXOM010000202.1 GCA_025353585.1 Deltaproteobacteria bacterium | reverse complement strand
CCGCCGATCGCGGCGTCTGGTTGCCCGTCATCCACGACGTCGTGATGCACGACGTGTGGCGCGGCGGCGCGACGAAAACCGCGATCCGCGGCGTCGTCACGCTGCACCTCGCGCAGCTGCGCTACTGCTACATGCGCCAGGCCCAGCGCGATCCGCGGCTCGCCGGGACCGCGCTCCTGCGCTTTCGCATCGCGCCCGATGGCCGCGTGGCGAGCGCGACCGTCGACAGCGATCTACCCGCTTCGATCACGGAGTGCCTCGCCGCCGAGGCCGCGAGCTGGGCGTTCCCGCCCGACGAGGCCGCGGTCGACGTCAACTACCCGCTGACGTTTCGCCTCGCCCCGCTCACCGATACTTCGACGGGCCCGGGCGAACCAGGAAGCCCTCCTCCGTGACGGAGACCTTCGCATTGCCGGAGAACGTGAAGCGCTCGAGGGACCACTCGGTCTGGACGCCGTCGCCGTGGAGCACGAAGAACACGCTCGCGCGGCGGACGGCCTCGGGCGTCGTCAGCAGCTGCGCGTTCGCGCCGACGAGGTCATACGTGTTCGCGACCATCCGACCGACGAACTTCAACTTGTCGCCGGCGATGCCGACCCTCTGATAGGGCGCGAGCGCGGTGGTTTCGGCGGTGTTCTTCGCGTCGGCGACCTGCCGATCCCAGTCGAGCGCGATCGTCTCGAGGTGCGCGCAGATCTCCGGCTCGACGTCGCGGAACGGCATCACCTTCTTCGCGCCCGCGAAGCCGTGGAGCGTCACGGGCGTGGCCCCGAGGTGGTGCTGCGCGTCGACCCGCTGCCACGCCTGCGTGCACCCGAGGCCGTCGGCGATGAACCCGACGCCCGCCTGACCGAGCGTCGACCGCTCGAGCCCGTGCTCGACGTTGTCGGCCATGAGGCCGAGGTCGCGGAACGCCTGGTCGAGCTCTGGAGGGAGCGCCCCGGTCGCGGGCGCCGCGGCTTTTGGAGCCTCGCGCGCCGCTTCGCTCGGCGGCGCGGCCGTGGGGCTCGGCGGCTCCGCGTGCCCGCCGCCGAAGCCGTAGGAGTGGGTGCCCGTGATGCCCGCGAGGCTGCACGCGGACAGGACGGACATGGAGAACAGAGCGGCGATGGAGGAGTGGGAGAGGGTCATGGGCGCGCGTATCGACCACGCCTCGCGAAGGTTGCGTGGACCGGCTACGCTGGCCGCGTGACGCGGATTGCGCTCGCGATTCTCGGCGGTTGCGCGCTGATCGCGATCGCGGTCTTCCTCGCGCTGTGGCTCGCGCTCCATCGCGATCCGCCGCCCGCCGCGCCGGTCCCGACCCTGCCCGCGACCCCCGACGCCGACACCCTGCGCGCGCTCACGATGCAGGCCGCCGCGCAGCTCGAGAAGCAACGCGCGCCCATGACCGGCGCGTGCGCGCGCGGCGACCGCAGCCCGACGCGGTACGACGTCCAGCTCGCGTTCGACCCCACCGGCCACGAGGTCGGGCGCAGCATCCTGGAGCTCCGCGACCAGCCGTCGAGCTCCGACATCGCCGCCTGCCTCCGCGCCCTGCGCCCGGCCCCGACCGTGATCGCGCCGCCCGGAACGCCGGTGACCCTCACGATCCCGCTTGTCCTGCCCTGACACGACATGTAGGTTGCCCGCGCTCATGACGCGCATTCGGTACCTGACCATCGCCTTCGTGTTCGCGGCCGGCTGCGCCAACGCCAGCGGAGGCGCGCCCGACGGACCCGGCTCTGCCGTCGGCTCCGACGGTGCCGTGAATCCCGCCCTCGGCGGACACGCCGGGCACGGGTTCGTCGCGGGCGGCATCGTCGCGAAGAGCGCGCACTACAAGCTCGTCGGCACGCTGTCGACGGGCGCGGGGACCAGCGCGTCGGCCCATTACACCCAGCACGGCGGCGTGCTCGGGGCGACGCAGAAGTGAGGAGGGGGACCATGTCGATCATCCACAAGCTCGTCCTGATTGCGGCGCTCGTCGCGGCCACCACCACCGCCGCGCAGGCCGACACGCCGGCGCTGCTCAGCCAGCAGGGTCGCCTGCTCGCCACCGACGGCACGCCGGCCACCGGCACGCTGTCGATCGCGTTCTCGCTGTTCGCGGCGGACACCGGCGGCACCGCGCTGTGGACCGAGGCGCACATGGTCGCGCTCGACGACGGCTACTTCACGGCCACGCTCGGCAGCGTGAACGCGCTGCCCGTCCTCGACGGCGGCCCGAAGTATCTCTCGATCAAGGTCGGCACCGACGACGAGATGCTGCCGCGCGAGGAGATCGTGTCGGTCCCGTACTCGCTCCTCGCGGGTGACGTGACGGGCTCGATCCACCCGGCGAACGTCAGCATCGGCACGACGCTCGTCATCGACTCGAACGGCCAGTGGGTCGGCCCACCGACGGGCATCACCGGTCCCAAGGGCGATCCGGGCGCGCCGGGCGCGAACGGTACGAACGGCACCAACGGCGCCCCGGGCGCGCCCGGGCCAAAGGGCGATCCGGGCGCGACGGGCATCGCGGGACCGCAGGGTCCCAAGGGCGACGCCGGGGCGCAGGGTCCGCAGGGCGCGTCGGGGACGGCCGGGCCGTCGGGGCCCGCCGGCCAGACCGGCGCGACGGGCGCGGCCGGCGCTCCGGGGCCCCAGGGCCCCATGGGTCCGCAGGGGATCCCGGGCGGCGCGGGCGCCCAGGGTCCGGCCGGCACGCCGGGCAGCAACGGGACCAACGGCGCGGCGGGCGCCCAGGGTCCGGCCGGTCCTCCGGGCACGGCCGGCGCACCGGGCGCGACCGGTCCCGCGGGCGCGACGAGCATCGCGGCGACGCTGCAGTTCGCCGGCTCGATCGGCTCCATCACCGGCGGCAGCGCCGTCGGCTACGTCTTCGCCGGCCCGACGGCCGTCGTCACGCTGACCGCGACCCAGCGGCTGACCGGCGCCGCGTCCGGCGTGTTCGGCCTCGCGATCGGCACCGGCGCGACGGTCACGCAGCTGACGGATCTCGGCCTGTGCTACCAGCTCGGCGCCGGCACCATCACGAACTTCACCGGCAACTACACGACCGTCCCCGTCCCGGCCGAGCGCCGCGAGTACTCCGCCGCGATGTCCGTGGTCCCCGCGGCGGCCGGCAGCTACACGGTCGGCTTCTGCATCCGGAACCGGGGCGGGTCCGTAAGTATCAGTAATAACGACTTTATGAACGGGTACGTCCAGGTCACGAATTAGTTAGCAACCGCCGGAGGGGCTGGCCGATACGCCGCCCCATGACGGACAAAGACAACACCGATGCGGACCTCGCGACGCAGAACGGCTTCTTCTCTGCCAAGGCGAAGCTGACGATCGCGAGCGTTGACGAGCCCTTCGTCCAGTACCAGGTCGTCGCGCAGTACAACCCGAAGGAGCTCTCGCTGACGCAACCGATCAGCTGGGCCCAGCACACAGGCACGAGTCAGTCGACGTACCTCCAGTTCGGCGGCGTTGGCGCACAGACCACGCAGCTCGAACTATTGTTCGATGGTTACGAGGCGAAGAAGTCGGTACAGGACCGGATCGACGCGCTGAAGGACCTCGCGCTCGTCCGCAAGCCCGGCTCGGCTGACGAGGATTACTCGCGGCCTCACATGTGCCAGGTCACCTGGGGTGTCAACGGCATGCCGCCGCTGTACTGCGTGATCGAGTCGATCGTCACGAAGTACCTGATGTTCGGCAACGACGGCACTGCGCTTCGCGCGACGTGTACGGTCAGCGTGAAAGAGTGTCGTCGCGTCGGCAAGGCCCTTGTTGCGGACGACGGCAAGGTCTTTCACGTCGCGCGCTAGTCGCCCTCGGTCGCCACGTCGCGCTCCGGGTCGCCGTCGTACCAGTGGAACGTGAACCGGCCCGCCATCGTCCCGAACGCCTGCGTGAAGGCGCCATCGATGTGCGGCCACTCGATGTACATCATCATGTTGCGCGCGAGGATGTCCGTCATATCGCCGACGCGCGCGTTGTCGTCGGCGCTGAGCGGGCCCATCGCCGTGTCCTCGCCGAGGACCGCGGCGCGCACGAACGCCGGCGGGATCGCGCGGACCTGCTCGCGCTCCGCGATCAGCGCGTCGAGCGCAGACGCGCGCGCGCCCGGGATCACCGTCGCGCCGCGGCACGTCGGCCCCGGATCGGGCTCGCCGTTCCCGCCGCCGCCCATCATGTCCTGCCCCGTCGCGTGGGTGCGCCGGCGCGCGTCCTGATAGAGCACGCCGTGCAGCCGGACCACGTCGCCCTCGTGCGCGACCTCCTTGCGCACGTGGCTCCAGCCGCACTCGCTCGCGGTCCACACGCCCGCCTCGCTGCGCACGAGCTGGTGCCCGTCGGCGTCGAACATCGTCTCGCGTCCGAACGCGGCCTGCACGTAGAGGTGCTCCTTGCCCTGCGCGTACATGTCGAGCCGCTGCGCGTTGCCGCCCACGGTGCCCTGGTGAATCGCGTGGTGCACGCCGCCCGGCCGCGCGACGATGTCGAGCAGGCTGCCCTCGCCGCCGTCCGTCGTGATGTCGCTGTCGGCGAACTGCGTCGGGGTCTCGGGGTGCGACGTCGCGATGAGCGCGCCCGTGGCGTCGAAGTGCCTCCACGTGCCGGTGACCCAGCCGTCCGCCGCGAACGAGCCGATCGCGATCGGCGTCTTCGCCGGCGTGTCGTAGTAGAAGCGCCAGCGGCCGGCGCGGTCGCCGCCGGAGAACGAGCCCTCGGCGGCGAGGTTGCCGCTCGCGTGGAACAGCTTCCACGGCCCGACCGCGCGGTTGCCCTGGTAGCGCCCCTCGGCGAGCTTCGCGCCCGTCGGGTAGAAGCTCGTCCACGCGCCGGCCCCGTGCGTCATCTGGCCGGCGCCGACGACCTTGCCGTCCTTCGCCGTGACCGTCCACGCGCCCTCCATCCGGTTGTGCCGGAACGTGCCCGCGACGCCGGCGACGTCGTACGGCCCGTCCGCGTGCGGGTGCTTCGCGAGGTCCCACGTGCGCCACGTGTGGGCGTCCGGCTCGGCGTACGCGGGCTGGATCGACGCGAGCTCCTCGAGCGTGAGGCCGGACGCGGCGACCCACGCGCGCACGTCGGGCATGTCGGCGGCGATGTCCTCGAGTAGGTCGTAGCGGTGGTGGCTCGCGATCTCCTCGGCGAGCGGGCGCCCGGCCGTCTCCTGGATCAGGAAGCCGACCGCGCAGATGGTGCCCGCGTCGTCGATGAAGACGGGCGTGCGCCACGGGACATGCGCGTTGTCGGGCGTGGTGCCCTTGGCGATATAGGCGGCGAACGCGGCGAGGATCTTCGCGCGCTGGGCGGCGAGCTCGGGCCTGGTGGCGGGGCGGTTCGCCAGCCACGCGCGGACGTACGCGAAGTGCGCGTGCATGCGAGCGGGCTCGCTGTCTCGCGGCGTGGGCGCGCGGCCGTACTGCGCGAGGAAGCTATCGTCGCCGACGTGGTGGTTCGCGCCCTCGCGGTAGTGGCTATTCGGCGGCAGGGCCCACGCGGTGGTGGAGCCGAGAGCCACGACGAGAGCAGCGGCGAGCGAGGATCGCATGCGGGGCCAACGCCCCGGCTCCCGCGGCTATTTCGCTGCGCTCGCGGCGAACCGCGGCGGGGTGCGCAGGTGCGTGGCCTGCTCGTACGCGAACGCATACGCGAGGAGCTTCGCCTCCGCGTACGGGCGGCCCACGAACGACAGGCCCATCGGGAGCCCGAGGTACGCCCCCGCCGGCACCGTGACGTGCGGATAGCCCGCGATCGCGGGGAGCTGGGTGAACGCGGGCGCGCCGCCGTCGCCGTTGACCGGATCGATGAGCCACGCCGTCCCGGTCGTGCCAGCGACGATCGCGTCGAGCTCGTGCTCCGCGAGCGCCTTGTCGAGCCCCTCCGTCCGCGCCGCGCGGATGCAGAGCGCGCGCGCGTCGAGGTAGGCCTTGCTCGTCAGGTCGCCCTTGGCCTGCGCGGCCTCGAACAATTCCTGCCCGAAGCGCGGCATCTCGGTCTCGGCCTGCGCGCTGTTGAACGCGATCAGATCCGCGAGCGTGCGCGGCTTGGTGTCGGGGCCGCGCGTCGCGAGGTACGCGGCCATGCCGGCCTTGAGCTCCGTCTCGAGGACCTCGAGCTCCGCGGCGGCGAGCTCGGGCGCCACGACGATCTCGATCGGATCGACCAGCACGGCGCCCAGCGCGGTCAGCTGCTTCAGCGCGGCCTCGATGCACGCGTCGAAGTGCCGCGAGAGCCCGAAGAAGCCGGCGCGCGGCACGCCGAGACGGACGCCGGCGAGCGCCTTCGGATCGAGGAAGCGCGCGTAGTCCTCCGGCGCCGCGGGGCGCCGCGGGTGCGGCGCGGTCGTGACGGGATCCTTCGGATCCGGACCGGCGATCACCGTGAGCAGCGCGGCGGCGTCGGCGACGGTGCGCGCCAGCGGGCCGACCGTGTCCTGGCTCGCCGAGATCGGGATGACGCCCGTGCGGCTGACGAGGCCGATCGTGGGCTTCACGCCGACGAGCGCGTTGCAGCTCGCGGGCGACGTGATGGAGCCATCGGTCTCGCTGCCGAGCGCGGCCGCGCACAGGCTCGCCGCGGTCGCCGCCGCCGAGCCGCTGCTCGAGCCCGACGGCGAGCGATCGAGCGCGTACGGGTTGCGGCACTGGCCGCCGAGCGCGCTCCAGCCCGACGACGAGCCCGCGCCGCGCAGGTTCGCCCATTCGGACAGGTTCGTCTTGCCGAGGACGAGCGCGCCCGCGGCGCGGAGCCGCGTGATCAGCGGCGCGTCGGCCGTCGCGAAGGTCCCGGCCAGCGCGCGCGAGCCGGCGGTCGTGGGGAGCTTGCCCGCGGTGTCGATGTTGTCCTTCACGAGGATCGGGATGCCGTGAAGCGGGCCGCGCAGCTTGCCGGCGGCGCGCTCGGCGTCCAGCGCGGCGGCCTGCGCGTCGGCGTCGGGATCGAGCACGAGCACGGCGCGCAGCTCGGGGCCGCGCTCGTTGCAGGCGGCGATGCGCGCCCGGTACTTGGCGACGAGGGACGCCGTGGTCTCCGTCTTCGCCCCGAGGGCGGCGAGGAGATCCGCGATGGACTTCTCCTCGAGCTCGGCGTGCGGGAGGACGACCGGCCCCGGGGACGCCGACGGTGCCGGCACCGGCGCCGGCTTCTTCTCGGGGTCCGGCGGGGGCGCGGGCTCGGTCTCCCCTCCGCCGCAGCTCGCGAGCGCGGCTCCGGCCACCAGCCCCACGCCCAGCTCGAATAACTCTCGCCGATGAATCGCCATGGCGCGATGGTCGGCTCAAGTCTCGCCGCTGTCTACCGGCCCCTCGTGCTGCGGGTTACCGCCGAACATGTGCCACCCATCGAGGGTGTCATCGGCGACGTGGAGGCCGATGACGTAGCCGTCGTCCGTCGTGACGTAGACCCAGCCCTTCGCGATCACGGGCTCGGCGATGACGTGGTGTCCGAGGTCGTACGACCACTGCGTGTACCCGGTGTCGACGTCGAGGCCGAACACCTTGCCGCTGCGCGTGGCCACGACGATCGTCGAGCCGGCGACGGCGACCGAGCCGAGCTCGCGGCCGGCCTTCGCGTCGGCGTCCGCGCGCGCCCAGAGGAGCTCGCCGGACGCCGCGTCGGTGGCGCGGATCTGCGCGCCGGTCGCGTCGTAGCGGATGCCGCGGTCGACGACGGGGCGCGAGCCCTCGAACGCCCAGATCTTCTTCCAGTTCTCGATGTCGTGCGGCACGTCGTCGGCGAGGGTCGCGGCGTGGTGGACGCGCAGGACGGCGCCGGTCGTCGCCGACGCGACGATCTGCTGCTCCTTGCCGTCGGCGCGGCGCGAGACGTAGAGCTCGTCGCCCGCGACCCACGGCGCCGTCGTGGCGTGGAGCGGGCGGACCCAGCGCTGGGCTCCGCTGGCGCGCGCGAAGCGATAGGTGAGGCCGGCGATCGTCGAGACGTACACGGAGTCGCCCGCGATCACCGGCGCGGCGAGGAGCTCGCTGCCGACGGTGCGGGTCCACACGGCGTCGCCGCTGGCCACGTGATACGCGGTCAGCTCCTGGCCGTCCGGGGCCGGATGCGCGGCGTAGACGAGGCCATCGGCGACGGCGATCTGCGCGAGGGTCGGGTCGCCGAGGAAGCGGTGCCAGAGGCGCTTGCCGGTCTTCGCGTCGAGGGCGAACAGCGTGCAGCTCTCGGTGTTGAACAGGATGCGGCCGTGGTCGTACACGGCCGCGGTGGGGCCGTTGTCCTCGAGGTGCGAGGTCGCCCAGGCGATCTCGCCGGTCCGCGCGTCGAGCGCGTAGAACGTCACGGACTCGAACCCGCCCGAGACGTAGACGCGGCCATCGCCGTACGCGACGGCGGGGAGCTGGACCGCGTCGGGGATCGCGGTGATCCACGCCGCGCGCTCGTCGGGGAGCGTGAACGGCAGGGCGGCGCCGCGCGGCGGCGTGGGGACGTCCGCGCGGAGGAGCGCGCGATCGGCGACGAGGGCGAGGGTCGCGGGCGCGGCGGCGCCGCTGCGATGAACGCCGCCGGTGGGCCGCACGGGCGGCGCGAGGTGATCGGGGAGATCGATCCCGGCGGCGGGACGCGGCGCGGGCGGGAGCGCGACCGGCTCCGGGGCCGGGGCGTCGTGATCCGGCGCGCGCTCGCCGCACGCGGCACCGAGGATGATGACGAGCAAGGCGGCCTTCGACATCAGCGGGCTCCGGCGAGGACGAGCTGGATCGCGTAGTGGATGACGCTCGCGCCGCCGCCCGGGGTCCGGGGGAACTCCACGCCGTGGATCACGTCGGCCGCGCAGCTGGCGATCGCGGGGTCGACGCCCGCGGCCGTGCTCGTGGTGACCTTGCCGTCCTCGCCGATCGTGAACTCGAGGAGGAGCTCGCCGTGCAGGCCGGGCGTGACGAGGAGCTGCTTCTCGTAGCAGTACTGGAGCTTCTCGTGCTGGCGCTTGACGTAGCGGCGAACGATCGCGGCGTCGAGCTCGCCAGAGACCTCGGCGACGCCGATCTTGATGTCGGGCACGGTGACGGCCCGGCCCGCAAGGCCGCCGTGCCCGCCGCCCGCGCCGTAGCCGACGCCTGTGCCGGAGCTCGCGCCGTGACCGACGACGTTCGCGAACCCTTCGCCGACGCTGTCGCTGGTGCCAACGCCGGCGCTGACGGTGCCGTAGCCGAAGCCGCCGGACATCCCGCCCGACTCGCTGCCGTAGAGGGCGCCGTACACCATGCCGGAGCTGCCGGGCACGACGCCCTGCACGGCGTCGGGGACCTCGACGGGGACGGCGACCGTGCGCGGCGCGCCGCCGGCCGTGGTGCGCGCGTCATCGACGGCGACGAACGCCGTGAAGCGCGTGAGGACGTGGCTCGCGAGCGAGAGCGCGAGGATCTGGTGCTCGAGGTCGGGGTCGGCCTTGCGGACGAGCTGGCGCGAGAGCTCGGCGATCCGATCGCGCGCCCACAGCGCGGCGAGCGCTGGGCGGTCGGGGTCCTGCGCGGGGAGCTCGACGGTGAGCGCGAGGCTGACAGGCCGACCGGCCTGCGTGCCGTGCACGGTGACGACGCCGGTCCCGGGGTGCGCGTAGTGGCCCGAGACGACGAGCGGCTGGCCGAGGAAGAGATCGGGCAGCGCGGCGGGGGAGACGTCGCGCACGGCGAGGCCGCCCCAGTCGATGGTGACGTTGGTGAGGATCGGCGCGTCGATGCGGCGCGCGAACGTGGCGATGGCGGCGGTGGCGTCCTCGTCAGGGCGGATGACCTGGAGGGCGCCGCGGCCGACGCGCGCGAGCTCCTCGAGGAGGTAGCGATTGACGGCGGAGCCGACGCCGAAGCAGTAGAGGCGGCCGGTGCCGAGCTCGGCGGTGGCGCGGGCGAGGATCGCGTCCTCGTCGCCGACGAACCCGTCGCCGATGAAGACGGCGACGCGGAGGCGGTTCGGATCGTGGGGCTGCGCGAACGCGGTGTCGAGGCCCGCCGTGACCTCGGTGGCGCCGCCAGCGTCGAGGGCGCCGAGCCACTGGAGGGCGCCGGCGACGTTGCGCGGCTTGTTCGCGATCGGCGCGGCCGCGAGCGCGGTGGCGGTGTCGTCGAAGCGCACGAGCTGGAACGTGTCGTCGGGGCGCAGGTCGGCGAGGAGGCGGCGGACGAGGTCCTTGGCCTTCGCGAGGGGCTTGCCGCGCATCGATGACGAGGTGTCGAGGATGACGACGAGCTCGCGGGGAGTGATGGCGACGCGCGCGGGCGCGGTCGTGGCCGGCGGCTGGGCGACGAAGAGGAAGGTGCCGTCCCCGGTGCCGTCGCGATAGGCGAGCGCGCCGAGCGCAGGCGCGGCGCCGGCGACCTGGTAGCGCAGGACGAAGTCCTTGTTCGGGATGGTGTCGTCCGGCGCGAGGTGGAGGCGCGCGCGGCGCGGGCGCGGGCGATCCAGCACCACGTGGTGCGACGGCGACGCGACGCCCGTCAGCGGGACGGCCGCGTCGAGGTCGACCTCGAGGCTGATGTCATGCGAGCTGCGCTGGCCCGGCGGCAGCACGGTCGGCGAGACGGCCGAGGGATCTTGCGCGGCGGCCGCGGCGGCCGGGAGATAGCGCGGCGGCGCGACCATCGGGAAGACGAGCTCGTAGCCGTCCTCGGTCGAGGCGAGGCGCTCGACGTAGTGGAGCGTCACGTCGATGGTGGCGCCAGGCTCGAGGTTCGCGATGTGCTGCGTGAAGAGGTTCGGGCGCTCCTCGGTGAGGAGGGCGGCGACCTGGCCGTGCGCCTTCGCCGCCTCGTAGGTGCGCTTCGCGGCGGTGCGCTCGGTGATCTGGCCGTGGATCGTCCGGGCGCCGGACTTGATCTGCAGCTCGTCGACCGCGGCGCCGGTCGGCAGCGGGAACAGATAGACGGCCTCGATCTTGTCGGCGTACGGGTTGCGAAAGTGCTGCGTCACGGTCGCGTCGACGAGCATGCCGCTGACGCGCAGGTGCACCTCGGTGTGGGCGAGCGGGACATCGACGACCTCCGCGCCGCGCCGGGTGACGAGGTGACCCTCGGTGGTCGGAGCTGGGGCCACGGCGTACGCAGGCTGAGCAGACATTGCCAGCGCGCACGCGACCCCAGCCGCGCAGAGGCGCAGCGGTGCGTTCATGTCCAGCTCGGACAGCGCGCGTGCCCGTGCGGTTCCCGGATTTGCGAGACGCCCGGAACACCCCCGACGACCCGACCCGGCCTGGGTCAATCCGAGTGACGGCGGACGACGGCGAGGATGTCGTCGCCGAAGCGCGCGATCTTCGCCGGGCCGAGCCCCGTGATGCGCGCGAGCGCGGCGTGCGACTGCGGGCGCTGCTGGTCGATCGCGGCGATCGTGGCGCGCTGGAACACCATGTAGGACTTCCACTTCAGCTGCCGCGCGACGCGCTTGCGGTACGTGTCGAGCTCGAGCGCCACGCTGCTGATGCGCGGGTTGCCTCCGCTCCGCGGGCGGCCCGCGTTGCGCGTGCGCGGCGTCCGCGGCGCGGCGTCCGCGAGCGCGACGGTGGGGAACTTCTTGCCGCGGCGCACGAGCCGCCGCTCGTAGACCAGCTTCTCGATCGTGGCCGCGATCGCCTCCTCGCTCTCCGCGGCGAGCGCGCCGTGCTGGGGGATGCGGAGGAGGCCGTTGATCTCGACGGGCTTCGCGCGGCTGCCGCGCAGGGCCTTCGCGAGCGTGCCCTTGCCGACGGCGCGGCCGTGCGCGGCGAGGGCGGCGAGGATCACGTCGCGCGCGCTGGCGTCGAGCGCCACGGCCGGCGGCGCGACGACGCGCACGGTGATCGCATCGGGATCGACGCACGCGTCGCACTGGCCGCAGACCGCGTGGTCGTCGTGCCCGGTGAAGTGCGCGCAGAGCTGCTGCTGCCGGCAGCGGCGCGCGCCCGCGTAGCCCGCCATCGCGGCGAGCGCGTCGTCGAGCCGGGCCTGGGCGGCGGCGCCGCTCGCGCTCGCGAGCTTCCGCTGCGTCATCAGGTCGCCCGTGCCGTAGAGCAGGACGCAGCGCCCCGGCAGGCCATCGCGGCCCGCGCGCCCGGCCTCCTGGTAGTACGCCTCGAGGCTGCCCGGCGCCTGGAAGTGCACGATCGCCCGGACGTCGGGATAGTCGACGCCCATGCCGAACGCGCTCGTGGCCACGAGCACGCGCGTCTTGCCGAGCGCGAACGCGGACTGCGCGCGCTCGCGCGCGAGGGCGGTCCGGCCCGCGTGGTAGTAGCCGACGGAGAAGCCCGCGGCCTTGAGGCCGTCCGAGACGGACTCGGTCTTGCCGCGCGTGCTGCAATACACGATGCCGCGACCGGGGCCGCTGCGGCCGTGCAGCGCCGCGCGCTCGAGCGCCTCGACGGTCGCCGCGAGCCGCGCCGCGTCGGTCCCGGGCTGCTGCACCTCGAACGCGAGGTTCGGCCGGCGGAAGTCGCCGCTGACGCGCACGGGATCGCGGAGGGCGAGCGCGCGGCCGATCTCGGCGAGCACGCGCGGCGTGGCGGTGGCCGTCAGCGCGATCGCGGGCGCGTCCGCGAGCTCGGGCAGCTCGCGCAGCTCGTGCAGCTGCATGTACTCGGGCCGGAAGTCGTGCCCCCACTGGCTCACGCAGTGCGCCTCGTCGATCGCGACGAGCGCGATCTTCGCGCGCGCGAGGAGCCGGCGAAACCCGGCCGCCGCCGCGCGCTCCGGCGAGACATAGAGGAGCGCGAGCTCGTCCCGCGCCAGCCGGCCGATCATGGCGCGCTGCGCGTCGTCATCCTGGTGGCTGTGCAGGGCCGCCGCCGCGATCCCGCGCCCGACGAGCGCCGAGACCTGGTCCTCCATCAGCGCGATCAGCGGCGAGATGACGATCGTGGCGCCGAGCCCGCGGCGCGCGCGCACCACCGCCGGCACCTGGTAGCAGAGCGACTTGCCCGCGCCCGTGGGCAGCAGCACGAGCGCATCGCGTCCCTCGCACACCGCCTCCACCGCCTCGCGCTGGCCCACGCGAAAGTCCGCGTGACCGAACGTCTCGCGGAGCACGGACTCGGCAGTGATCATGGGTTCAGGTACCACGTCCCCCTGACGCTCGTGGCGGCCCGCCTAGGGGCAGGCGGAGCCGGTGCCGGAGGCGCCGACGGCCGGCAGGGTCGGGCCATCGACCACGACGAGCGACGGATGATCGAACGGGGCGGCGCTCGTAGCGACGCGGCAGTCGGTGAGGCCGGTCGTCAGAAAGTCGATGAGGGCCTTCTGCTCCCCGGGCAAGAACGTGAAGGCGTGGAGGTCGCGGGCCGTGCCGGGGAAGTCGCCACCGCGCGAGTAGAACTCGAGGACGTCGTCGAGCGTGGCCTTGCCGCCGGTGTGGAAGTAGGGCGCGGTCAGGCCGACGTTCCGCAGCATCGCCGTCTTGAACGCGCCGCGATCGGCGGCGGCCCCGCTCACCGAGTAGCTCGCGCCGGCGGGCCCGAGCGTCGCGCGGCCGAGATCCTCGGAGCTCGTGGCCGTCGTCTCCCGCACGCCCGTGTCGTGGAAGCCGCGGTCGCCGCCGTCGACGTTGAGCGCCCCGTGCGTCGCCGCGAAGCTCGCGCTGGCATCGGAGAGCTCGGCGCCCGCGTGACACTTCGTGCAGCCGCTGCTCGAGAGCGCGTGTAGCCCCTGCAGCTGGTGCTCGGTGAGCGCGAGCGGATCCGTCGTCAGCCAGCGGTCGAACGGCGTGTCGTCGGGGACGAGCGTCGCCTCGTACGCCGCGATCGCCTGGCCCCACAGCCGCGCGAAGTGCGCGTCGGCGTCCGCGCCGACCAGCGCCTCGCCGAACGCCGCCGCGAACAGCTCGCGATACGTGCACGCGCCCGCGTCGCCGCACGTCACGCCCGGCGCGGGGGCCCGCGACATGCAGCCGAGCGCGCCATCGCCCTGGGCCACGACCTGGTGCGCGAGCGGAGCGCGGGCGAGCAACTTCGCGCCCACGCCGGCCGGTCCGTCGAGCGTGCGGCCCGCGCACGACATCTCCACGTCGTTCACCACGGGCGCGGTCGCCTGCGAGGCGAGCGCCGCCTGCGTGACGTGCATGCTCCCCCCGCCCGCGTTCGCCGTCCCGCCGAACGGATCGACGCCGTCGAACACCGCGCTCGCCCGCCCGTCCCAGAACACCTGCGCGAGGTACACGGCGCCGAACACCGTCGGCGTGTTGCGCGGCGTCACCTGGCGGAAGCCGCCGAACACCGCCGGCGCGTCCGCCGTGCACTCCTCGACCGCGCTCGCCAGATCGCTCGGCAGCGCCACGAACTGCCTGCCGACCACGCCCTCCGACGCGAACCGGTCGTCGCCCACCGTGTTCTCGACGAGCGCGAGCTGCCCGGGCCCCGTAACGCCGTTGCCGCCGTACATCCCGTCCGGGCCCGGGTTCATCGCGTTGCGCACGCGCGCGTCGGCGCCGGCCGCGAAGTGGCACGTCGCGCACGCGACCTGGCCATCGCTGCTCGCCTGCGTGTCCCAGAACAGGAGCTTGCCGAGCCGCGCCGCCGCGTCGAAGTCCACGATGTCGCCGCCGACGGGCAGCGGCACGGCCACGCTCGCCAGCGGCGCGAAGCCATCGGCGCGCGGCACGAACGCGACCGGCGGCTTCGGCGCGAACGACCGACACAGACCCGGCTGCGCCGCATCAACCCCGAGCGGATCGGGCGCGCCGGCGCGATTGTCGCCGCACGCGCCCGTGGCCAGCGCCGCGGCGGCCAGCGCGATCCAGGTCACACGCACGGGGGCGAGGATAGCCGCCGGCCGCCGCGATTTCGACGACAATCACCGCATGACTCGCCGCTTCCGCGCGCTCCTCGCCGCCTCTCTCCTCGCGGCGTGCGGTGGCAGCGGCGACGACGCGCTCACGCCCGATGGCTCGCATCTCGCCGACGCCGACACGTTCGGTATCGCCGCGCGGCTCGGGGATCTCCCCGGCGTCACCGTCACCGAGATGCCCGCGACCAACGCGCCGCCGGGCTATCGCTACTTCGTCCTGCAGGTCACGCAGCCCGTCGACCACGCCGCGCCCGGCGGCGCCACGTTCCAGCAGGAGGTCTCGCTCATCCACAAGGACGTGTCCGCGCCGATGGTCCTCTTCACCACCGGTTACGACGACTACAACCTCGACGAGCCCTCCGAGCCGACCGAGCTCCTGTCGGCGAACCAGATCTCCGTCGAGTATCGGTACTTCGGCACGTCGCGCCCCGCGAACCCGGACTGGTCGAAGCTCACGATCAGGGAGATGGCCGACGACGAGCACGCGATCGTCGAGCTGTTGAAGCCGATCTACGGCGCGAAGTGGATCTCGACCGGCGGCTCCAAGGGCGGCATGACCGCGAGCTACCACCACCGCTTCTATCCCGACGACGTCGCCGGCACCCTCGCCTACGTCGCGCCGATGTCGTTCTCGGTCCCCGACGCTCGCTATGGCACGTTCCTCGCCGCCGACGGCACCCTGCCCTGCGCCGACAACGTGCGCGCCGTCGCGAAGGAGATGCTGCAGCACCGCCGCGCCGCGCTGCTCACGCGGGCCCAGGCCCAGGCCACCGCGCAGAACATCGCGTACACGCGCATCGCGATCGCGCCCGCGCTCGAGTCCGCCATCCTGGACCTCGAGTCCAACTACTGGCAGTACAAGGGCGTGCAGTCGTGCGGCGACGTCCCGGCCGTCACCGCCTCCGACGACGCGCTCTACTCCTTCCTGGACCGGTTCTCCGGCGTTCCGTTCAGCGCGGACGGCGTCACCGCCGAGCTCGACGCGTACTTCTACCAGGCGTACGCCGAGCTCGGCTCGCCGGGCACCGTCGCCGTCCGCGGCGATCAGGTCGCGCCGGACATCGAGGCGCTGGCGCAGTTCAAGGACGCCGACTACGCGGGCTCGTTCCCGATCGGCGCGCCGATCCCGACGTTCGATCCGGCCGCGATGCAGGACATCAAGGCCTACATCGCCAGCAGCGAGGCCTCGCACTTCATCTTCGAGTACGGCGAGTACGACCCGTGGACCGGCGGCGCGTACGACATCACGGGCGCGACGGACACGATCGAGCTCACCGCGCCGCAGGGCACGCACGACGACGGCCTGTTCGCGCTGTCGACGGCCGACCGCGCCGCCGCGCTCGCGAAGCTCGCCGCGTGGACGGGCGTGACGCCGAACCCGACGCCGCCGTTCGCGCCGCCGTTCGCGCGCGTGCGCCCGGGCCTCCATCGTCGCCACGGGCTCTGAGGAACGGTGCCCCACGAAGGCTTAATCTAAGCCTTCGTTAACAAGCGCGGCGCAGCGGCAAACGCCCCGTACCGTCGAGCGATGCGCCGACTGTCTCTCGTGTTCACCTTCGCCATCGCGGGCGCCGGCAGCGCTTGCTATGTCTACGCGCCGCGCTCGTACGCGGATCTCGGGACGCCGTTCCCGGGCGCGCACGTCCAGCTCGGCGGCTGCATCGACCTCGCGGTCGGGTACGCCGAGGACGCGCAGACGGGCCCGCGCGGCCGGGTCGTCGAGTACAGCTTCGGCAACCACTGCTTTCACCACGTCGACGTCGATCTCGCGACGATCCGCGCGGTCGAGTACGGCGCCGACCAGCTCGTGCGCCCGCTCGTCGTCTACGACCCGCGGCACGAGCTGCGGCCGCTCTCGCTCGACGCGCTGTGGCTCGGCCACGAGCGCATCGAGTACGACGCCGTCGACGACGTCGCGGCGAGCGCGCCGGGCTCGACGATCTGTGTCGACGTCGGCCGGCTCGATCGCAGCGCGCCGAAGCAGGAGCGCTGGGTGTGCACCGGTGCGGTCGTGACCGCCTCGCTTCCCGGAGGGCCGGTATGAGCCGCGTCGCGTGGGTCGGCGTCGCGGCGCTTGCCATTATCGCCGTGGCCGGGCGCGCGGCCGCCGCGAAGGGCTGCCACGAGACGAGCCACGTGGTCGGTCACGAGCACTGCACGCGGTTTGGCAACTGGTCGCGCGACCAGCCGGGCCCCGCGCTCGTCATCGACATCGGGTTCGTCCGCCACCGCTTCCAGAGCGAGCCCTTCTCGCTTGGCACCGGCGCCCTCAGCGTCGCACCGACGCGCGGCGATCTCGCGACGGTCTCCGCCGATCCGATGGCGAACCGGATCCTCGTCGGCATCGACGGTCTGTTCTACGCGGGCGCTGACTTCGACATGGGCTGGCTGTCCACGGTGCCGCGGGGCTCTGGCACGCCGGCGGCGTCCGGCGTCCTCGGCGAGGCCCACGCGATCGGCGGCGTCCACATCGCGGAGTGGCGCGTCAGCGTCGGCGCCGAGCTGGCGATCGGCGGCCGCTTCACGGCCCTCGCCCCGACCGCGCCGCCCGGCGTCGTGGTCGAGAGCGCATTCGCGACGCGCCGCGAGCTCGAGGCCCGCGCCACGATCGACTTCTGGATCACGCCGCACCTCTCGCTCGGCGGCGGCTTCGGCAAGAGCTTGATCACGACCGACGACACGCGCTTCTTTCTCTATCTCGGCGGTCATCTGAAGGCGATGGACGGCATGCGCTAAGACCGTCTGGAGGGTCTCTGTCGGCTGATCGACTCGCGAAGCGCTCGCCCCTACGGCAAGGACCGCGCTCGCGCTCGCGCTAGGCCCGCATCCGAATGCGCAGAATCATATGGGGTCGTCGCTCGTACTAGGAGCAGATGACCATCCCCGCGCTCCTCTACGGCACCGCCTGGAAAGAAGACGCGACCGCGGCGCTGGTGTCCCGCGCGCTGTCCGCGGGCTTCCGCGGCATCGACACCGCGAACCAGCGCAAGCACTACCACGAGGCCGGCGTCGGTGAGGCGCTCGCGACCGCGCTCGCCGAGGGCACGGTCCGCCGCGGCGACCTGTTCGTGCAGTCGAAGTTCACGTTTCGCGGCGGGCAAGCCGAGGTGGAGGGCGCCGGCGCACGCTGGCGTCCCGGGATCGACGGATTACCGTACGACCCGGCGGCGCCGATCGCCGAGCAAGTGGCGCAGTCGTTCGCGAGCTCGCTCGAGCACCTCGGCCTCGATCACCTCGACAGCCTCGTCCTCCACGGTCCGTCGCAGCGCGATGGCCTCGGCCCCGACGATCACGCCGCGTGGCGCGCGATGGAGGCGCTCGCGAACAGCGGCCAGGTCGGCCTCCTCGGCATCAGCAACGTGAGCGCACGCCAGGTCGCCGAGCTTGTCGCGTTCGCGCAGGTGCCGCCGGCGTTCGTGCAGAACCGCTGCTACGCCGAGCGCGGCTGGGACCGCGCGGTGCGCGCCGAGTGCGCGAAGCCGAAGACGAAGATCGTCTACCAGGCGTTCTCGCTGCTCACCGCCAACCGCGCCGTGCAGACGAGCGCGACGCTCGCGCCCATCACGAAGAAGCACGGCAAGACGGCGCCGCAAGTCATCTTCCGGTTCGCGCAGCAGATGGGCATGTTGCCGCTCACCGGCACGACGGACAGCGCGCACATGGCGCAGGACCTGGCGATCAGCACCTTCGAGCTCGACGCGCAGGACCTCGCGGCGATCGATACGATCTGCGCGGAGAGGTGATTCCGAGCGGGCTGACCGCCGTCAGCGTAGGTCCCGCAGCGCGCGATCACTCGCGGGCCACCGCGGGCGCGATGTCGATCATGGAGCTATCACAGCCGCCGGGGCCGGCGCCGCCGCCGATCCGCTGCGGCAGCTCGCACGCGGCGTCGTGCTCGTCGGTGCGAAGGATCACCGCGCCGTCAGCGCCACGGCCGCGATCAGGTCGCGATCAGGTCGCGATCGAACGTCGTGTCGTTGACGCGATCGGAGTTCCACAGCGCGCCGACGTCGGAGCAACGCACGACGAGATCCATGGCGGACGCGTGATCGAAGCGCGGGTGCGAGAGGACGACGTTCGCGAGCGCCGCGCCGGACAGCCGGCGACGAGCCGCCAGCTGACGAGCGCGATCCCGAACTTCAGGGCGCCGGCGCTTCGGCGAGCGGCCGCGCGATCTCCGGCTTCACCTTGCTCGAGACCGGCGCGTGGGCGGCGGACTTCGCCGGCTTCGTGGGCTTGGCCGGGCACAGCCTCGCGATGCGCCCGCGGATCAGCTCGATCTGCTGGCGCTGCGCGTCGGTCGGCGGCGGCGGCGGCGGCGGCGGCGGCGCTGGCGGCGCGTCGAGCCAACCGATGCCCTTCTGCAACGCGATCATCTGCGCGCAGTTGTCGTCGAGGACCACGAGCTGCAGCTCACCGAGCGCCTCCGCCTGCGCGGCGGGCCCGGCCCCCTCCGGTCGCGCGAGCTCGCGCAGCGACGTCAGCAGCTCCATCTTCGTGTCCAGCGGCGACTCGCCCGCCGCGATCGGCACCGGCACGACGGCCGGGGGCGGATCGTAGAGGTGCTGGCCGCGCAGGTACTGCGATTGCCGCTCGAGATCTTCGAGCATGTGCGGGTCGTACGCCGGGATGTTCGGGATCTGATAGTTGTAGCTGTCGTAGGACGACGACGTGTGCCCCACCATCATCACCGCGCGCACGACCGCGATCGCGATGACGCCGATGGCGCCCGCAGACCCGAACCCGCCGCGCTTGCGCTGCGACGGCAGCTCGTACGAGGACGGCACCACGGGCCGCGGTGGCGGCGGGGCCGCCTTGTATTTCTCGCCGAACTTGTTGTGCAGCTGCGCGCGCGGCAGCTCGGCCGGCGGCTCGAACAGGTCGTCCCCCATCCCTGCAGTCTGACCTAGATCGCGAGCTCGCGGCCGATCAGATCGAGCGGATACATCGGTCCCCCGGCCGCGATCGCCTCGAGGAGGCCGATCAGCTCGCCGCCGCGCACGGGACGCGCGCGGATCTCCTCGAGCGTGAGGTAGGCCGCGCCGAGAGACTCGGCATCGGCCACCGACTTCGGAGGCGTGTCGTCGATGGGCGTCCCGCTGTAGATCACGCGCATCCGGGCGCCGCCGGGGGTTGGCTGGTGCTCGACGCGATAGACGCCGGTCAGCGTGACCGGCACGCCGGCCTCCTCGAGGACCTCGCGCAGCGCCGCCTGGGCCAGCGCCTCGCCGCGCTCGACGCGGCCGCCCGGGATCGCCCATGCGCTCCCGTACTTGCGCTCGCGGACGAGCAAGAACTTGTCGTCCTTGCGCACGACCACCAGGACGAAGAACCAGCTCGGGATCGCGTCGCGAGCCATGACGAAACCAAGATACAGCATTGCCGCGGTGCTACGGTCACACGCGCCATGACTCGACTCGCCGTGCTGTGCGTCGCCTCCCTCGTTGCCTGTCACGCGGGGGCGCCCCCGGCCGCCGATCCGGGGCCCGCGCCCGTGGCGCAGCCCTCGCCGGTGTCCGTCCAGCCGGCGCCGCAGCCCACGACGCCTGACCCGGCGCCAACCCCGAAGCCGACGCCGGTCCCGAGCGTGCCGCCGCCCCACACCATGGCCACCCTCGGCGCGAAGTGCGGCGACAGCGACGCGTGCCCGCCGGGCCAGGAGTGCGCGAGCTATCGCGGGATCGCCGGCGCGCGCGGCCCGCTGTTCAAGACGTGCGAGATCCGCTGCACCGACGACGCCGGCTGCCCCGCCGATCACAAGTGCCGGACGATCGCGGACGGCCCCGGCCGCGTCTGCCGCTGACCCGGTGACCACTTGAGGTGAGGCGATCTCGCGAGCACTCGGGCGCGACGGTGAGGCGCGCGGGCTAGTCCCAGCGGTACGCGCGCTCGACGATCGGATAGCCCGCGATCCGCGACGGCATCGCCTGCGCGGCGCGCCCGCCCATCGCCTCGTAGAACCGCTTCGCGTGCGGGTTGTTGTCGAGCACCCAGATGACGAGCGCCGGCATCCCGCGCGCGGCGAGCCAGGTGCGCGCGTAGTCGAACATCTCGGTGCCGAGGCCGAACCGCTTCGCGTGGTGCACCAGGTAGAGCGCGTAGATCTCGCCGGTGCCGGGCGGGTCGCGGCGGCTCTTGCCGGCGTCGCACAGGCCGACCACGTCGCCGTGCGTCACGTCGAACGAGACGACGGAGAGGATGTCGCGGTCCGCGAGGATGCGGCGGCGATAGTCGGCGCGCTGTCCGATGTCGACGCGCTCGATGACCGACGACGGGAGGATGCCGTCATAGGCGTCACGCCAGCCGGTGACGTGGGCCCGCGCGATGCCCACCGCATCGCCGGGCCGGGCTTCGCGGATCGCGAACCGGGTCATGCCTCTTGGTGTAGCGCGCATGGGGGCGTGGCGCGTTGATACGGAGATGAGCTCCACTTTCCGAACACTTACGCGATTTCGGCGATGGCCGGTCACGAAATGACGGGTTCGACGCACGTGGGGTACGAGATGCATGCGATCGCACGCGCGGAGGCGGTGGACGGGGACCCGATACCAGGAGCGGACGTGACGCTCCCGGAGATCGATCCGATCGCGGCGCTCATCCAGGGCGGCCACCATCGCGAGGCGCTCGCGGCCTGTGCGCGGACGCACGGCGCGGTGCTCGGCCGGCTGGCGATGGCGCTGCTCGGCTCGCAGGCGGACGCGGACGAGGCGACGCAGGAGGCGTTGCTCCGCGCGCATCGCGGCATGGCCGGCTACCGCGGCGAGGGCAGCGTGAAGGCGTGGCTCTGCGGGATCGCGCGCCACGTCTGCGCGCACGTGCTCGAGACGCGGCGCCGCGGGCGCGAGCTCCTCGAGGTGGTGCCGGCGGACGCGGAGGGGCGCGACGAGCTCGCGGCGCGCATGCGGTCACGCGCGGTGCGGGCGGCGCTCGCGCAGATGAAGCCGAGCGAGCGCGAGGCGCTGGTGCTCCGGTACGTGGCGGATCTGAGCTATCGCGAGATCGCGGTGGCCTGCGATGTGGACGAGGCGGCGGCGCGCAAGCGGGTGAGCCGCGCGCTCGTGCGGCTCCGAGAGCTGGTCTCCAGCGAGGTGATTTCATGATGACTCCTGCCTGTGATGCGGTCCGTGATGATCTGGCCGCGCTCGTGGATGGTGACGAGGCGGCCATGGCGCGGCACGGCGAGCACCTCGCCGGCTGCGATGACTGCCGCGATGCGCGGCACGACGCGACGATGACGGCCGAGGCGGCGACGACCGCCGGCGGGGGCTACGTGCCACCAGGCGACCTCGTCGAGCGGCTGCTCGCGCGGCTCGACGCGGAGGCCGCCCCGGCCCGGACCCCGACGCCGGTCGAGACGAAGCCGGTGGTCGCCGAGAAGGGGGTCGCGAAGCCACGCGCCCAGAAGCCGCCGGCCAAGCAGCCCGCGCCGTCGCCCGTGATGCCCCGGTTCAATGGTCGCGGTTGGCTCGTCGGCGTGGCCGCGGGCGCCGCCGCGCTCGCCGCGGCGACCATCGCCGGCGTCTATCTCCACACCGGCGCTCCGCCCGCGACCACCGAGCCAGCCGAGCCGGCCGAGCCGACCGCCGTCGCGACAGGCGATATCGGCAAGATCGATCAGGTCGAGAGCGCCGGCCACGGCGTGACCGGCCTCGTCGCGGGCGCGGCGATCGCCCCCGGCGCGACTGTCGCCACGGACGAGCACACGCGGCTCTCGCTGACGCTCGCCGACGGCACGCACCTGACGCTCGACCATGGCACCACCGTGACGTTCGACGCGGCCGAGCCGCGCCACGTGCAGCTCGCCGCCGGCAAGCTCGTCGCCGACGTCACCCACGTCGACGGCCGCCCCGCCGCGTTCGCCACGCCCTCCGGCACCGTCGACGTCGTCGGCACGCGCTTCGAGCTGACCGCCACCGCCGACACCACGTCGGTGCAGGTCGTCCGCGGCGCCGTCGTCCTGCGCACCCCGCGCGGCGCGCGCGACGATGTCCGCGCCGGCGAAGAGGGCACGATCGACCACGGCACGCTCGCCGTCGCCGCCGCCCCCGAGGTCGCGCGCGACGTGGCGTGGGCCGAGCTCGCCGATCCGACAAAGGCCGCCGCGACCGACGAGGTCACCTCCGGCCTCGGCTCGCTGCGCGCGTACAAGGCCGGCGAGGCCCGCGACCGCGACTGGAACCTCGCGCTCGCGCAGCACGCCGTGAAGGTCCGGATCGTCGGGCCGATCGCGCGCACCGAGATCACCGAGACGTTCCGCAACGACGCCGACGCCACGCTCGAGGGCGTCTACCAGTTCCCGCTGCCCGCCGACGCGCAGATCGAGAGCCTCGCGCTCGACATCCCCGGCGCGCAGCCGATCGCGTTCAACGAGGGCGCGTTCGTCGACAAGGCGCGCGCGAAGAAGATCTGGAACGGCGTCATCCAGCACGCCGCGCCGCAGCTCGAGAAGCCGACGACCGAGATCATCTGGGTACCCGGTCGCTGGCGCGATCCCGCGCTCCTCGACTGGCAGCGCGGCGGGCGCTTCGAGCTCCGCGTGTTCCCGATCCCGAGCAAGGGCGCGCGCACGATCAAGCTCGCGTACACGCAGGTCGTCACGCCGCGTGGCCCGGGGCGCGAGTACACCTACCCCCTCGCGCACTCGCGCGACGGCTCGACGGTCGCCGACAACTTCACGTTCGACGTGGAGGTCCGCGGCGCGGCCCCCGGCAGCATCCGCAGCGCCGGCTACGACCTCGTCTCGTCGTCTGATCCCGGGGCGCGCACCGATGCGGGCGCGCTGTCGTTCCACCAGGGCGGCTTCGTGCCGCGCGGCGATCTCGCGATCGACTACCGCCCGGCCGATGGCGCCGAGCTCCGCGCGTGGACGTACGCGGGCGGCACGGCGGCGGGGCCCGACGAGGCGCTCGCGGCGAAGCACGGCGTCGGCATCGAACCGACCGTCGTCGCAGCCCAGCGCGCCGAGGCCAAGGACCTGCGGCCGACCGCCGTCCTCGCGCTGCACCCGCTGCTCCCCCGCTGGCGCGCCGAGCACGCGCGGGACATCGCGATCGTGGTCGATCGCAGCCAGTCGATGACCGGCGAGCGCGAGGCGCGCGCCGCCGACCTCGTCGCCCAGATGGTCGCGCAGATGGACCGCCGCGACCGCGTCACGCTCGTCGCGTGTGACAGCGCGTGCCGCCGCCAGGGCGAGCCGCGCACGCCGTCCGCGAAGACCACGGCCGATGCGCGCGCCTTCCTGGCCGCCGAGCCCGCGGCGGGCGCGAGCGACCTCGTCGCGTCCATCCGCGATGCGGCGGCGGCGCTCCCCGATGGCCACGACCGCGAGAAGTGGATCCTCTACATCGGCGATGGCTTCGCGACGACAGGCTTCCGCCGCGCGAGCGACGTCGAGCGCGCCCTCGCGAGCACGACGCGGGGCGCCCGCGTCTCGACCATCGGCATCGGCGGCGACGCGGACAGCGCGCTCCTCGGCGCGGCCGCGCGGGCCGGCGGCGGCAGCTACGTCGCGTGGCTGCCGGGCGAGACCGTCGCGAGCGCGGCGCTGGCGGCGCTCGGCTCGACGGATGGCAGCGCGCTGCGCGACGCGACGGTCGAGCTCCCGGCCGGCCTCGCCGACATGACGCCGGCGCGTCTCCCGACCCTGCGCGCCGGCGAAGAGACGCTCCTCGCCGCGCGCATGACGGGCCCGGTCGACGGCGACGTGGTCATCCGCGGCACCCTCGGCGGCCAGGCGTACGAGCAGCGCTACCCGTTGCACCTCGCGGTGTCCTCGGCGCCGGGCAACGCGTTCGTGCCGCGCCTGTGGGCGTCGCTCGCGATCGACGAGCTCGAGCGCGGCGGAGCCGGCGCGGACCGCGCGCGGATCGTGGCGCTGTCGCAAGGCTACGGCGTGATGTCGCGCGAGACGTCGCTCCTCGTGCTCGAGTCGCAGGCGATGTTCGACGCGTTCGGCGTCGACCGGCACGGCCCGCTGCAGATGTGGACGGGCGAGGAGGCGCTCGACGAGGCCTCCGCGATCGGCGCCGTGGCCCAGGGTGGCAACGGGACGCCGAGCGCGGACTCGGCGGGTGCCATCGGCGATGTCGACGGCGGTCTGGTCGGCCACGGCGCCGGCACGGGCTACGGCATGGGCGCGACGCGAATGGGCGCGTCGTCCGACAAGAACGCGCGCCCCACCGACAACAAGGTGCCGGTCGTCGCGACGACGGTCCCCGCGACGCCGGCGCCGATGCCGGAGCCGCGCCGGCCGAGCCCCGCGCACGCCCACATCTCCGACGTCGCGGCGAAGCAAGCGAGGGCGGCGAACGAGCGGCCCGCGGACCTGTTCGAAGACGGCCAGGGCCGGCGCATGGTGCCGATGATCCGCACGTGGGTGCGCGTGCCCTCGGTCACGGCGTACGACGGCGTGAACCCCGCGATCGCGACCGCCGTCACCACGTTCGACGCCGACCTCACGGCGCGCCCCGACAGCCGCGAGGCGCACCGCGCGCTCGTGCAGGCGCTCTCGTACGCCGGCGAGCTCGACCGGGCCCGTGAGGTCGCGGCGCGCTGGCTCGATCGCGACCGGCTCGACCCGCAAGCGCTCGGCTACGAGGCCGACCTCCTCGGCCGCGCCGGTCAGCGCGAGCTCGCGCTCCGCACGCTCGCCGGGCTCGTCGACCTCGACGCGGATCGGGTCGCGCTGCACGAGCGCATGGTCCAGGCGTACGAGGCTGTTGGCCGCCGGGCCCAGGCGTGCGGTCATCGCATCGCCCTCGCGACGTTGCAGTCGAAGGATCTCGGCGCGGCCGGGCGCGCGGCCCTGTGC
>JANXOM010000180.1 GCA_025353585.1 Deltaproteobacteria bacterium | reverse complement strand
GGGTTCAAGTCCCGTCCGCTCCGCCAACTAACCCACGAGAATCATTTGGTTCCCGTGGGTTTCTTTTTGCTCGCTGCCACGTGGCTGCCACGCCGAGCGCCGTTCGCTCAGCATCGCGAGGATCCGGAGGTCCGGATCGATTTCACGCGCCCCCGCTTTTAGAACGGACGGCGGGATTTCGCGCCGGTGCTGCTCGGCCACGTGGACGTACAGCATCGTCTCGTCCACGCGCTTGTGACCCAGCCACGTCATGAGCCGCCACGGGTTCACGCCGAAGC
Organism: Deltaproteobacteria bacterium; assembly: GCA_025353585.1. GTDB lineage: Bacteria > Myxococcota_A > Polyangia > Haliangiales > Haliangiaceae > JABFXX01. The sequence continues at coordinate 9,579 of JANXOM010000180.1, read as the reverse complement.
TCGCGGCGTGCGTCCCGAAGCTATGCCGGAGCCGGTGCCACCCGGATTCCGGCAGGCCTGCCTTGCGGCAGACGCGCCCCATCAGACGCTTCACCACGTTCTCCTCGTGCTTCGCACGCCCGCTCTCACCGCGGCCGATGTGGTCGAGCACCACGAAGCCCTCGCGCACGACGTCCATCGCGCGAAGCGCCTCGTAGAGCGTGGCCGTCATCGGTACGGTTCGACGCGTGCGCCCCTTCGGCGTGCCGGTCACGCCTCGCCGCATCTGCTGGTTCACGGTGACCATCTTCGCCACCATGTCCACGTCTTCGCGCCAGCGCAGCGCCTTGACCTCGCCCACGCGCAATCCCGCCTCGCCGGCGAGACACACAGCAGCGTAGATCGCCTGCCCCTCCTGCTTCGCAGCTGCGAGAATCCGAGCGTACTGCTCGAGCTCCCAGGCTTCGATCTCCGGGCGCTCGACCTTGAGCAGGCCGATCTTCCGCGGAGCCTTGATCAACCCGACGTCATCCGCATAGCGGAGCGCCTTGCTGAGCACGGCCAGGATGTTGTTGATGCGCTTCTTCGACAGCTTCGTTCCGAGCAAGCGCGCACGGAACCGATTGATCGCGCCGACGTCGATCTCGTCGAGCCGCTTCGAGCCGAACTCCGGCTCGAGGTGGATCTTCATGATCGACTCCTTCGCTTCCACTTCACTCGGCTTGTTCGCCTGCGCTTTGACGTGCTCGGTCCAGAACCGACCGTGGAACCACTCCGTGAACGTCGGGAGCCGCTTCTCGTCTGCCTCCTTCCTCGCTTCGGCACTTCCGGCTAACGCTTTGCCCGCAAGGGCACCAGCGATCGCACGGCGCTCGGCTTCTTGTGTGCCGACCTTGGAATTCGCGAGGTCCTGATACGGACCGGGAGTCCCCGGCGTACCGAACAAGCGCTCCTTCGTTCCATCGGCATGCGCGACGGTGGTTCGGAAGAACCACCGACCAGTTCTTGGATCACGACGGCTAGGCATCTCTACGGGCCTTCCTTCGCGACCTGCCATGACGTCGACAACCATGACATGACGGCGTTGCGGCTGAAACGGATCGCTTTCCCCAATCGCCGATGTGGGATCGCGTTGCGCGCGACGAGCGCGTAGATCGTGTTGCGCCCGACGCCGAGCAACGTGGCAACGTGCGGCACGGCGAGCACGACGTCGTCGCGCGTTCCGTCGGACGGCACGACGGTCGCGGCGTCGGAGACCGGCATAGCTAGGCGGCCTCGGTGCGCGCGATCGGCGGCGCCGGCATGAACGCGTCGTAACGCTCGACCACCTTCCACGACGCGAGGTGCGGCCGGGGATCGACGGGGACGAAGAGGCGATCACGGTCGCGCTCCCACAGCTCGAAGTGCAGACGCTTGAAGGCGTCGGGCGCCGGGGCACCGACGTAGCCGATCGCGTCACCCGCGCGGACATATTGCGCGCGTGGCCGGTATAGATCCGTCCGGATCGCGATGATGGCGTGCAGGTTCGCGTAGTGCGAAGCCCAGCCGTTGCCGTGGTCGATGATGAGGCCGAAGCCGTTACCGAGCCGGCCCGCGAACGTGATCGCGCCGTCGTCGACCGAGAGCGCGGCGGTCATGGCCGGCATCAGATGCGTGGCCGTTCCGTTGCTCGTTCCGATCGGGCAGCCCGCGCTTGCGTCGGTGACGTCGAGACGCGGATACGCGAGGTCCACACCGCGCAGGTCCGCGCGCTGCTCGTCGAGCACGATCGGAGCGCGTCCGTTGATCGCCGCAAGGGGCCACACGCGTGTCGGCGAGCGTGCGACCCGGATCGGCGGGCGGTGAGACTTCACGAACCGCGGTGGATTAAGGGCGAGCGAGATGTCGTCCACGGCTACGCCTGCTCCGCGTGACGGCGTCCGCCGCGGAACAGCAGCAGCGCACCGAGCACACCCGCGCCGATCAGGAGCGGCGTTCCGACGCCCGACAACAGCCCCTTCCCCGCCTCGTTGATGATGTGGCCCGCGGCGTGGGCCGTATCGGCCAGCGCGTCCACACCCTTGCTCGCGACGGCGCCAAGCGTCTCCGGCAAGTGCGTGACGCTGTCCTTGATCGCGTCCTTCGCCAGCCCCGACTTGGTCGGCGCCTCGTCGGCCACCGCGATGTGGATCGCCGTCGTAGACAGCGCGCGCCAGAACGCGTTGTTCTTTGCGTACACCGCGTTCGAATCGGCACTACGCGCGAGCTGTTCGACGTCCGTGTTCGCCGCACGCCACGTGGCCGTCACGCCATCGGTGCCCATGACCCGCTTGACGTCGGCGAGCTGCGTCGTCCAGTAGTCCGCGAGCGAAACGACGTCGGCGTTTGTCGTGCGCGGGATCGTCCGCTCGACACCGATCGCGCCGCCATCGGGCTTCATCTGATCGGACCCGCGGAGGTCGCGGAGGTACGTGAACTGCGCGTTGTAGAGATCGTCGAAGGTCTGCACGCCGTCGAAGTGCTTGAAGGGCCCGTCGCCGCTCGGACCCGCGTTACGCGCCCCGGCACTGTCATCGCTCGCTTCGAGGATCGCGAACAGCGCCATCCACGCGCGGCTCGTGGGCGGGCGCAGCGCGAGGTTGTCGAGGTAGACCGCGATGGCCTCGAGCGCCGCCCAGAACGCGCGATTGCCGACGTAGGTACGGTGCAGGTCGTCGAGCGCGTCGCGCTGGATGTCCGCCAGCGTTGCGCGCCACTGGTTCACGATGCGCGGCGCGGCGTTGGCGCGGATCGCCGGCGTGAACACGGCCGCGATCGCCGCGACCTGCTCGCCCGTCGTACGCGGCCAGCGCGTCCCGTCGGACAGCTCGATCGCGCCCCGACTGGACAACGCTCGATGCCGGAGCTCGAGATAGCCGTCGAGCCAGGTGGAAATAGTCATCACGGCTTCCTCGGAGTGGGAGTGGTGCGCTTGGCGTGGCCGGCCGGCTTCGTCGGCCCGCGCGGCAGGGTTCCCGGCGTGACGGGCACGCGGAGACCACGCAGCTGTGCGGCAGTTGGCGCCGGCAGCGCGTCGCGCTCCGTGGCGATCGTCGTGAGCCGCGAGATCACGAGGTCGAGCATCTGGTCGACTGACACGAGCGAGGTGGCCGCCGGAGGTGGTGTTCCCGGCAACAGGATCGGCTTGCCCGGTTCGGTGTCGAGCGCGGTCGAGATTGTGCGACAGGCCTGCACGCCGGCCGCCTTCTGCTCGGCGCTCGCGTCGGTGGCGACGGCCACCCGGATGGCTTCGATGAGCTCTTGCATGGGTTCCTTTCAGAACGGAATAGGTTCGTCGGTGGCCGCGGTGGGCTGACCGATCTGGTTGTCGCGAGGCCGGTGCCGCGCGATGGCGCGCATCTCTTCGTCGAGCGCATCGCCGGATGAGGTGAGGCGCACCACGACTTCGACCGCGGCGCGCGGGTACGTCAGGCCAGGGTCGGCGCCTTCGCCGTACTGGCCCTTCCAGAAGCCCTTCCACCGGCGCCAGGTCTGGAAGTGCCGGGTGAGCGTGTCGTAGAGGCGGCCCGCGGAGGAGCCGACATAGAGGCACTCGTGCGTATCGGCGTCGCGGATGACGTAGACGCCGGCCTTGCCCTTCAACGCGCGCACCCACTCCGGGTAGCCCTCGCCGCGCTCGCCGACGCGGCGGTACGCGGACATCGTGCCATTGCGCAGTGTGGGCGCGTTCGACGCGACCAGAGCCACCGGCCACGCTGCGCTCACGCGGGTCCACGTCGCGAGGTACGGCGCGGGATCGACGGCACCCGTGCGCTTGCCGCCCTTCCACAGCTCGAAGTGCAGGTGCTTGAGGTGCTCGCCGTCGGTCGGGCTCGCGCCGATCGTGCCGAGCGTCTGACCGACCTGGACGGCCTCGCCGCGCCGCACCGAGAGCGACGCGAGGTGCGTGTAGTACGTAGCCCAGCCGGTAATGTGCTGGACGATCACGCTGTTACCCGTGCCCGTCATGCCGGCGAACGACACGATGCCGGCGGCCGCCGCGAGCGCGGACACGCCGTCCGGCATGAAGAACTGCGCCGTACCGTTCGCGGTCTTCGGCGGGTACACCGCGATCAGATCGCGTGCGTCTCGGCGCCGGAACATGAGATCGACACCGAGATGCGCGTGCGGGTCGGTTGTCTGCGTGCCCGCGCGGAACTCGTTCGACACCACGGCCGGCCGATCGCCGAGGGTGGGGACAGGTACCGCCCATCCCACGAGCACCAATGGCGCCGCGATCGCCGACGGCGCCGGCGTGCTCGTGGCGATCGGCGCCGACGCCGCGTGCGCGCGTCGCCACAGCAGCGCGCCCACAGCGGTCGCACCGCCCCCGATCACGAGCAGCCCAAGCGCATTGTCCCGCATCACCGCCCTCCCCGCCGGTTGAGCAGGCGAACGATCCGCGCCCCGAGGTCGTCGGTCTCGGACGGAGACAGGGCGAAGCGGCTATCCCCGAGGTCGACACGCTCGAGCCGGACGAGCGGCTGCCCGTCGCGGACGATGACGCGACCGCCGTCGATCGCGAACTGGCCCCCCTTGGCCGCGTCACGCGGGCCATCGGCCTTGAGGACAGGTAGTAGCTCGGCTTCTTCCTCTCGAAACTGATTGGGCGAGCTGAATAGCACCCAGTAGTTCGGGTCGGTCTTCTCGGTGGCGTTCTCGTCGAGCAGGCCCGCGGCGGCGAGCCGGTCGCGCGCGGCGTCCCAGAGCGTCGGACGCGAGGCCAAGAACCAACGCACCTTCTTCGGGCCGTCGATGCCCTCGGGATAGACGACGAGCGTGAACGTCTGCGAGATGTACGAGTTGCGCGCGGCCTTGTCGGGAAGCGGCTTCGCACGCGCCGCCTTGAACACGCGCGCGTCCGTCACGAGCTTCCAGTAGCCGGGCTGCTTCGGACCGATCGCCGACGGGTCGATGACCTGCGCCGCGACCAGCTGATCGCGCACGGCCTGCCACGTCATCGGCGTGTCGGTGCGGAACCAGCTCGTGACCTTGCGCTTGCCGCCGACGCCCTCGGGGTACGTGACGAGCGTGAACGCCGAGAACGTCCCGGCGCCTGCGTTGCGCGGGGCGGCGACGAGCGTGCGGACGTGCGCGGGAACACCCGCGAGGCGGAGACCCGACAGGAGCGCCGCGTAGACAGAAGCGGGCGCGTCGGGGGACACGGTGACCAGGGCGAGGCCGACGGGCTGCGCACGGCGCACGGCTTCCTCGACGTCGACAGGCTCGCCGTCGGTCGTGAGCCCGCTCGGATCGAGCTGGATCGCGCACGGGCCGCCGCTGGCGTTTCGCAACGCCGGCGGCGCGTCCGCCGCCGCGAAGTGCCAGAGGGCCAGCCCGCCGGCAAGACCCAGCACGAGTGGAGTTGTGTTCGACATGGAGCCTCTCAGGAGGTGGCGAAGGCGGTAGATGGAGCGGCGAGATCGCGCTCGCGCTGGTACAGCGCGGCGACGCTCTTGCACCACGCGACCTTCGCGGGGTTGGAGAGATGCTTGCTGGCGCCCGCGAGCTGCGCGTACGCCGTGACCAGATCGAGCGTGATGTCGTTCGCGCCGCCTAGCTGTTCAAGGTAGCTCGCCACGCGCCCGACGCCGCCGGCCTCGGAGAAGCCGGCGTTCCACCCGAACGTGAGGAGCTCCACGAAGCGCGGGTTGCTCCAGTCCGGCTGTAGATTCGGAACGCGCGGATGGTTCTTGCGGTAGCTCTCGACGATCAGCCGCAGGAGCTCGCAGCCCATGGCAACGTTTGTTGCGGGCTCGACGAGCTGCGCGCTTTGGTAGGTCGTGCCGTGTCGCTTGTTGTAGTCGGCCAGCACGACCGGAACGATCTGCATGAGGCCCACGGCGCTGCCGGTCTGGACGCTCGGGCGACCGTCAGATTCGCGTTCGACCAGCGTGCGGATGTACGCGAGCGGGATGCCGCCGCGGTAGCGGTCGAACACCGCATCGAAGCGGCGAACGCCGGCCGACGTTGCGAACGTGCCGCTCGCGCTCGGCGGCGGGGTGACAAGGGCCGGCTTCGGGCGCGTGAAGCTCGGCGCTGGTGGGAACGTGCTCGCAACCGCCGGAGCGGCGAACGAAGCGTCCACCTGCGACGGTGACGTGACCGGGCCATCGGTCGGCATCGGAGCCGACGCCGGCGTCGCAGCTCGGGCCGCGACGCTCGGGTCCGACACAACAGCGTTGGGAGCGGTGACGACTGCAGGTGACGGACCGTCGCCATACGGATCGATCGGCATCATGTGGCCCGATGGACCGCCGTAGGAACTGGCGTCCACCGCGGCGAGCGAGCGACGCAACGACGCGGACGGCTTCACCAGCGGCCGGTCCGCGAGTGTCGTGAGCAAGGGCTCGACGAGCCACCGGCCGGCCGCGTAACCGGCCGCGCCACCCACGACGAGCGTGAGCATGGCGCCAAAGGTGTTGTCGTCGTTGGGCATGGCGTTTCGTGAGCTGGAGTTGGAGGAGGAGAACGGATCGGGGCCTCGGTTCGCGCGAGCGACCAGAGGGCCACCTTGGTTGGGGTTCGTGACTAGGTTCGAAATCGATCGGGCGTGCTCAGTGCACGCCCTCGTGGCGCCATCGCGGCGCTACAGCACGACGACCGTGTCGGTCGGCGGCGAGCACGTGTCGTCCGCATCGCCGGCATCGCCGTCGTCGGTGTCCAGGTCCGTCGCCTGCGGCGCCGTCTTGTAGGACGGGCCGTTGCCGACGAAGATCTGGAGCAACCCCGACGACGTCGGCGCCTGCCCGGCCTGACCATCGAGCGTCTTGTAGACCGGCTTCGTGCCGCCGATCAGCGAGCCAAACATGCTCGCGAGCCCGCTCGACGGCGCCGTGGGCGCATACACGCCCGTATTCGGCGAAGCCGACGTCTTGTACACGGGAGAGCTGGAGTTGAAGAGCGCCATGGTGGTGCCTCCGTTACTTCAGGATGCGAACGAGCAGGCCCCCGAGCGTGCGAAGCTGCTCGTCGCGCTTCGCGTGCTGCCAGAGCGCGCCCTGGTAGGTCATCATGTTGTCGATGTCCGTCGAGGCGTCGCCCTGGGCGACCGGCGCCGCCGGCAGCGGCGAGATCGCCGCGAACAGCTGGATGCCCGTGTCGATCAGCTCACCCGTCGACATCCCGAAGCGGGACGCGAACGAGTCCTGCGCGCCGTAGTACTGCGGCGCGTACGGCGACCCGTACTGAGGCCCGTACGGCTGGCGGTAGTACGAGCTCGAGCTACCGCCGCCGGTGATCACCGTCGGGCGAGCACCCGGCGGAACGACCACCGTGCGAGAGCCCGGACGGCGAGTGCCGTTCGTAGAACGGCCCGAGACGGTGACGGCGTTGCGCTCGTCACCCGCGTAAATCACATCGTAATCCATAGGAGTCCTTTCAGTTGCGGCGGCCATGGCCGCTCGCGCGAACCCAGGCTCCGATCCATCCCCTCGTTACGCGGCTTCGTCGAGATCGATGACGATGGGCTCGCTGCTCTCCTGCGGTCCGGCGTCGCGCACGCCGTACCGCCACTCGTCCTCCACGAGATCCAGGTCATTCGCGGCGTCGCGGAACATGTCGACGACCATGCCCCCCGTGTTCGCGCTCTGTCGCGGCACCGCCGGCGGTGCGGGGAGCTGCGCTTGCGGTGTGCTCGCCGGCGTCGGGTTGGCGTCGCCGTGCGCCTTCAGGGCGCGCTTGTTCATGAGCGCGAGCGCGAACTGTCCGGCACCGGCAGCGGCGATGCTGGTGCCTACGATCCGCGGCGTGCCGTCGGAGAAGTACGCCGTGGCGCCCCCGCCGAGCATCAGGCCGATGCCGACGGCCTCGGGCGACAGGATCTGCTGGTTGACGACCAGGCCGCCGAGCGCGGCACTACCGGCGCCGCCCGCAACCGCGGCGGCGATGGTCTTCCAGTCGGGTGGCGCGGAGCGGCTGATTCGAGGTCGTGCACGCGGCGCGGTCGGAGCGAGGCCGGTCGCAGCATTGCGAGGGCGCGCGAATTTGCTGCGCTTGGGAGGATGACGTTGCGGCTTCTTCTTCATGGGTGGCTTCATCGGTGCTCCTCGGGTTGAGACTCCTGGTTGATCAGGCAGCGTTGCGGTAGCCGTAGTGGTCACCGACCTCGTGGACGTGGCCGCACTCCTCGCAAAGCCGGAGCGGCGGCGGCACGGTCGAGCGCGGGGACATCGGCTGCGCCCGCGTCGGCGCGCGCATCGGCACGATATCGGTCGGCAGCTCGAGCGCGCCGAAAATCTCGAGCGCGTCGGCGACATCGAGGTCGAGCTCGTCATCGAAGATCCGCGCGAGAAGGCTCGCCGTGAAGATCAGGTCCTCCATCGGCATGCGACGCTCCTTGCCCGCGATCCTCGCGAGCACGAACCGGCGCGTATTGCGGATGCGCTTGCGCGCCTCCGGCCAATCACCGACGTCGCGCTCGGCGATGTCGAGCGCCCACGTGGCGAGATCGCGCGCCGCGGTGGCGGCCGGACCGTAGTCGATGTCGTCATCGATCCAGGGGGCCTTCGCGGCGGCGAGCGCCGAACCGACCTTCTTCTTCGTGCGATCAGAGCGAGTGGCAGATCGAGCAGACATGAGGACTCCTTCGGCTCGCGAGACGAGCCATGGGTGGGCCACACCGCGAAGTGCGGGCGGCGAGCAAAACTGGCGTCGACGCGGAGCGCGCCGACGGAGAAACAATCAGAGCTTCTGTGCGATCCAGCGGCCGGCGATCGCCTGTGGCGTCATCGCGTCGAGTGAGCCCGGCATCGGTGAGGGTCTGCCGAGTGCGCCAAGCGTCAGCCCTTCGCGGTTCAACTCCTTCTCGAATGCGGAGAGAACGGGCTGGCTGATGCCGACGCTGGCGAGTTGCGACTTCAGCACCTCGGCGCCGGCACCGCCGAGGATTCGTGCGCCGACTCGAGTGACACCACCGAACCAGGACTGGACGTCTTTGTCGTTGAGCAGTCCGAGCGCGAGCGACGTGAGCGGGTCAGAGTTGCGAGTCGGTGTACGCGAGCGCTCCGCGGCTACCCGGTCGATCGAATCGAGCGCGCGTGCGGTGGAATGAACGACCTTGAGCGCCGGCATGCCGTGCGCGCGGGCTTCCCGTTCGGCGAGCGCCAGCACGAGCGCGACGGCCTGCGCGTCGGCCACGCAGATCGGGAGCATGAGCAGCACGGCGCGCATCGCTCGGTGGCCCCGGTTCACGTGGCGAGCCAGGCCGGGCAGCTCGTCGACTCGCGTTCGGGCGAGGTCCGCGATCCAATCGATGGCCTGCGTTGGGGTGAGCACCATCGGGCGAGCGCAGGCGCCATTGCGCGCGCCGCTCCTTCCGCTGTCGTCGTCGTCCAGCTCCGCAAGCGTGGCCTGGTAGCGCGCGAGAGCCGTCTCGTAGGTCGCGATCGCGTCCTCGATCGGCTCCCCGTTGACCCACGAGGTATGGCCGAGCTCCTTCGCGCGCAGTGCACGCGCCAGGTCGCCGCGCACACCCTTGGTCTCGTCTGTCCCGATGAGCCGCTCGATGCGTAGCCGCCGTGCGGCGTTATCGGTCGCCCTCGGCGCTACGCGCGGCGTATTGCGCACACCCTTCGGGTCGAG
>JANXOM010000168.1 GCA_025353585.1 Deltaproteobacteria bacterium | reverse complement strand
CGCGAGCGGCCATCGTGCCCGCGGGCGCCGAGCTCGGCGCGCCGGACGCAGCCGCCGTGCGCGCGCTCGAGCCGCTCTTGCATGACCGCGACGACGCCGTCCGGGCCGCCGCGGTCCTCGCGCTGGCTTCGATCGATCCGACCACGTCGCCCGCCGTCATCGCCGACCCGGCGCCGAGCGTGCGCGCCGCGCTCGCGACCGCGCTCGGCAGGAGCTTCGCGCCCGGGCTCGAGGATGCCCTCCACACCCTCGCCACCGACCGCGACGCCGACGTGCGCGCGGCGGCGTACGCCTCGCTCGTCGCGCGCGCCCACGTGCCGGCCGACCTCGTCGCCGTCGTCGCCGAGGATCCGTCGTCGCGCGTGCGCCTCGCCGCGGCGCCGGGGATCGCGGACCCGGTGGTGCTGGCGCGGCTCGTGGACGATCCGGATCCGCAGGCGGCCAGCGCCGCGCTCGTGCGCCAGGCCGCCGCGCTGGGGGCCGACGCCGCGCTGCCGGGCGCGCTCGCTCGCCTCGCCGCCGCGCCGCCCGCGAGCGCCGAGCGCGTCCGCGCCGCCCTGGCCTGGCTGCTCGCGCCATAACCGGCTCCATGTCACGATGCCGGCATGCGCCGCGCTTCGCTCATCGCGCTCGGCGCCATCGCCGTCGGAGCGGCCAGCGCCGGGGCAGGCGGCAAGACGACGCGCGTGGAGACGCCGTTGTCCCGGCAGGTCTTCGTCCCCGCCGGTGCGTTCCAGATGGGCCTGTCGCCCGCCGAGCACACCGCGCTGCTCGCCGTGTGCCTCGAGCACTCGGAGGTGTTCAAGGAGATGCCGCGGGTGTGCGAGCACTACGACATCGAGATGTCGAGCATGGACCAGCGCACGGTCTTCGTGTCCGCGTTCTGGATCGATCGGGACGAGGTCTCCGTCACCGACTACCGCGCCTGCGTCGCCGGCGGCGGCTGCGCGGTCGATCCGCTCGTCAGCGGCGACGTGCGCTACCTCGCCCCCACCTTCCCGATGGTGAACGTCACCTGGAGCGAGGCGCGCGACTTCTGCCGCTGGCGCGGCGGGCGCCTCCCGACCGAAGCCGAGTGGGAGCGCGCCGCCCGCGGTGACACGGCGAGCACCTGGCCCTGGGGGGACACCGACCGGCCGACCGACTTCAACCATGGCCAGCCCCGCTTCGAGGTCGAGCGCAAGCTCGACCGGGGGTTCAGCTACGACGGCTATATCGGCAACGTGGACGCGAGCGACGGTGCCGAGTACCTCGCGCCCGTCGGCACGTATCGGTGGGGCGAGGGCCCGTACGGGACCCGCGATCAGGCCGGCAACGCCGCCGAGTGGACCGCCGATGCCTACCTCAACAGCGAGCCGATGAAGGCGTTCGGCTATGACGGGCTCGGCGTCATCGATCCGAGCCGCGACGGCACCATCGGGGACGGGCGCGTCGTCCGCGGCGGGTCGTGGCGCCAACCGATCGAGGTCGCGCGTACCAACACCCGCGATCCATTCCAGCAGTATCTGCAGCCGAACAGCCGCTATCCGTACATCGGGATGCGCTGCGTGCGGCCGACGCTGCGTTAGTGGCCGGAGCCGCTGCCGCTGCCGCTGCCGGAACCGCTGCCGCTGCCGGAACCGCTGCCGCTGCCGCTGCCACTGCCGGAGCCGCTACCAGAACCACTGCCGCTACCGGGCGCGTCGATGGCCGAGTCTAACTTCGCGATCACATCGGGTACTTCCGCGTCCGTGCTCGCGCCCGTCGTCGTCTCGCACGTGTTCGTCGCGGCGGCGCACACGAGCCCGCTCGAGCAGTCCGAGCTGACCTGACAGCGATCGTGCTGACCCTCCTTGCAGCTCGCGGCGCTCGCCACGAACAAGATGCTGATCCAGAGCGCGCGCTTCATGTTGCAGGGTTCTCCTCGAGCCATTGGACGTCGTTCCACTCCACCCCGATCACCTCGTACTCGCGCTTACCCTTGGGGTTCGTCACGACCACGGTGTCGCCGATCTCCTTGCCGATCATCGCGCGCGCCACCGGGGCGCCGACCGAGATCCGGCCCCGCTTGATGTTGGCCTCGTGCTCGCCGACGATCGTGTAGGTCTGCTTCTCGCCGCTCTCGCTGTCCTCGAGCGTGACCGTCGCGCCGAACTTCACGCGCGCGCCGGACAGCTTCGTCGGGTCGATGACCTCGGACAGCGCGAGCTTGGCCTCGAACTCGCGGATCTTGGCCTCGATGAGCCCCTGCTCCTCTTTGGCGGCGCTATAGTCCGCGTTTTCCTTGAGGTCACCGTGGCCACGCGCGATCTCGATCGCCTTGCTGTTCGCCTGGCGATCGACGTTCTTCAGCTTCCACAGCCGTTCCTTCATCCAGGTGTGCCCGGATGGGGTCATCGGAAATTTCTCGGCCATGGCGGAGCGTATTCGTACCGCTACAGACCCAGCGTCGCAAGCTGGGGTTGCCTGGGGTTGCCCGTCCCGGACCCTTTTGATTCAGAGGGTTTCGAGCGTCGAGCGGATCTGGGGCGCGTCCGCGGCGTTCGGCGCGAGCTGCAGGTACTTCTGGAACGCGGCCTTTGCCGCTGGCCCCTCCTTGAGCTTCATGTGGAGCTGGCCGAGGGCGCGCCAGGTCGGCGCGAAGGCGGGGTCCAGCTTCTGGGCGTGCTTGAACGCCACGAGCGCACGGCCGAGCTCGTTGTGATCCGCGAGGCGCGCGCCGATGCGGTACTGGCCCTCCGCGGTGTCGTCGCCCGCGGGCAGGGCCGGGTCGGGCTCGGCCACGAGGGGCGCGACCGCCGCATCGGTGATGACGGACGCCGGCTCGACGACGGCGACGGCCGCGTCGGGCACTGGCAACTGCGGTGCGTTCGGCAGCGGCGGCGGGACCGGGCCGGCGTCGCCCGCGCCGAGCGCCGCTCCGAGTGCCGCTCCGAGTGCCGCATCGAGCCGCGCGGCGGCGGGCACGACGGGGGGCTTGCGCGCGCGCACGGGCGCGTCGTCGTCGTCGGTCGCGTCGCTGCCCTTGCCGCCGAGAAAATGCAGCGCCACGAACGCCGCGGCGGCGAGGACCGCGACCACGATCAGCACGAGGCCGGTCCGCGAGCGCGGCGGCGGTTCAGGCGGCGGCGTCACGGCCTCGCGTCGAGCGCTGGACGCCGCGCGCGGCACCGGCAGCGGGACGGGCTCGTCCTCGGCCGGCGGGACGACCACGGGGATCTGCCCCGAGATGCCGTGCGCGAGGTTGGTCTCGACGAGCGGCTGCGAGCCGGCGTGCTCGAGGCGGCCGATCATGTCCGTCACGCGGCGCGGGTTACCGTTGGCATCCACGCTCGATTCGAGCGGCGCGGCGACGATCGGCGTCCCGGGGATCGGGGTCGACTCGCGGCGTGACAAGGTGCGCGACAAGATCGTCGTCGCGGCGGGCATCGACGTGGGCCCCGAGCCCGGCGGCGAGAGCGTCAGCTCGCTCGGCACCTCGGGCGCCGGCGACAGCGCCCGGCTCGTCGACATCTCCATGCTCTGGCTCGCCGAGCGCTTGAACTTGACCGAGAAGTCGCTGACGTCGGGCGCGCCCGGCACCGGCGCGGGCTCGCGGAACGCGAGGTCCAGCACCTCGGAGCTCGCCGTGCCCTGGCTCGCGACCTCCTGGAGGAGCTTCTTGCGCGCCGCGATGTGGTCCTTGAACGTCTCCTGCATGTACTTCGCGATCGCGTCGTTGCGGCGCGGGTACGCGTGCTGGCGGAGCACCTCCTCGAGATCCGACGCGAGCTCGGCGGCCGTGGCGTAGCGATGCTCGGGCTCGCGTTCGAGGGCGCGCATCACGATCGGATCGAGCTCGTCGGGGACGTCGGGGTTGATCTGCGACGGCGGCACGATCACCGACTCGAGCACCTGCTTCATCGTCTCGCCGTCGTTGCCGCCGCGGAACAGGCGCTTGAGCGTGAGCGACTCCCACAGCACGCAGCCGAGCGAGAAGATGTCGCTGCGCCGGTCGCCCGACTCGCCGCGCATCTTCTCCGGCGCCATGTAGCTGAACTTGCCCTGCACCTTGTTGCGAGTCGCCGTCGACTGGGTCGCCTTCGCGACGCCAAAATCGACGAGCTTCACCTGCCCGTTGTAGAGGACGACGATGTTGCCGAGCGAGACGTCGTGGTGCACCAGCTCGAGCGCTTCGCCGGCGAGCGAGCGCAGCTCGTGCGCGGCATCGAGGCCTTCGGCG
>JANXOM010000151.1 GCA_025353585.1 Deltaproteobacteria bacterium | reverse complement strand
CGCCTCGACCGCGCCGATGACCTCGCCGACCTTCACCGTGGCGCCGACCGCCGCGCGCTGCTCGGAGAGCGCGCCCGCGACGGGGCTCGGCAGCTGCACCGTGATCTTGTCGGTCTCGAGCTCCGCGATCGGCTCGTCGATCCCCACCGCCTCGCCCACGTTCTTGAGCCAGCGCGAGATGACGGCCTCGGTGATGGACTCTCCGAGCTGCGGAACTACCAGGTCAGCCATGCGGCGCATGCTACCGCAACCCGGGTTCTGGAGCGCTCGTCAGGGATGCATCACACCGTTCAGGCGCCGTGCCGGCCACGGCCAGGGCCCTCTTTTTATTGGCGCCTGTCTCGGCGTCTGGGGCGCCTCGGCGGTTCGCCCCCCCCCCTCGAACCTACCGTCGTCAGCGCGGGTCGAACGCGGCCTTGAGGATCTGCTGCTGCTCGATCACGTGCGCCTTGTGCGAGCCCGTCGCCGGCGACGCGCTCTCGGTCCGCGAGATCGGTTCGAACGCGACCCCGCCGCCCTCGCGCTCGTGGAGCAACGCCTCGAGGCGCGGCGTCACGAACGGGCCCGCGCCCATGTTCGCTGGTTCGTCCTGCACCCACATCAGCTCGGACAGCTGCGGGTACTTCGCGATCGACTCGGCGACGAGCTTGGGCCACCACGGGTAGAGCTTTTCGAGGCGGATGATCGCCACGTGCGACGCCCCGCGCTTCGCCCGCTCCTCGGCGAGCTCGTAGTAGATCTTGCCCGAGCACATCAGCGCGCGGGTGACGCCGGCCGGCTCGGCCACCTCGTCGTGCAGCACGCGGTGGAAGCGCCCGAGGGCGAGCTCGTCGAGCGGCGACGCGGCCGCCGGCAAGCGCAGGAGGCTCTTCGGCGTCATCACGATCAGCGGCTTGCGCAGGCTCCGCAGCACCTGTCCGCGCAGCAGGTGGAACATCTGCGCGGGCGTCGTCGGCTGTGCGACCTGGATGTTCTGCTCCGCGCACGACTGCAGGAAGCGCTCGAGCCGCGCGCTCGAGTGCTCGGCGCCCTGCCCTTCATAGCCGTGGGGCAGGAGCAGGGTCAGGCCCGAGAGTCGCTTCCACTTGTCCTCGGACGACGTGATGAACTGGTCGATGATGACCTGCGCGCCGTTCGCGAAGTCACCGAACTGCGCCTCCCACATCACGAGCGCGTCCGGGTAGTCGAGCGAGTAGCCGAACTCGAAGCCCAGGACGCCCGCCTCCGAGAGCGACGAGTCGTAGATCCGGCACTGCCCTTGATCGGGGTGGATGCCGCCGAGGACGAGGTGCTCGCGCCCGGTCTTGATGTCCGTGATCACCGCGTGGCGGTGGCTGAACGTGCCGCGCGAGCAGTCCTGTCCGGTGAGCCGGACATTGACCCCCTGCGCGAGGAGCGAGCCGTACGCGAGGATCTCCGCCATGCCCCAGTCGAGGAGCTTCTCGCCCTTGCCCATCTGGGCGCGGAGCTCGAGCAGCTTGACGATCTTCGGGTGCGCCGTGAAGCTCGGCGGGATCTCGGACGTCGCGAGCGCGATCGACTCGAGCAGCGCGCGCGGGACCTTCGTGTCCGGATCCTCCGGCGCCTCGGCGATGCCGCCGCGATACCCGCGCCACATCGCCGTCATCGACGCGCCCTCGGGCCGCTGCCGCGCGGCCTTCGCCGCCTCGAGCTCGGCGTCGAGCTGCGCGACGCGCTCCTTCGTGAGCTCGCTGATGTACTCGGGGCTGACGATGCCCTCGGCGACGAGCTCGGCCGAGTAGACCTCGACCGGCGACTTCTTCTGCTTGATGACGTCGTACATGAGCGGCTGCGTGAAGCTCGGCTCGTCGTTCTCGTTGTGGCCGTACTTGCGGTACGTGTACACGTCGATCACCACGTCGCCGTGGAACTGCGCGCGGTACTCGCACGCGAGCTCGACGACATGGGCCAGCGCGTCGAGGTCCTCGCCGTTGACGTGCCAAATCGGGCACTCGATCATCTTCGCGACGTCCGTGCAGTACGGCGTCGAGCGCTGCTCGGCCGGCGACGCGGTGAAGCCGACCTGGTTGTTGACGATGATGTGGATCGTGCCGCCCGTGCGGTAGCCCGGCAGGCCGGAGAGCTGCAGGACCTCGGGCACGAGGCCCTGGCCCGCGAAGGCGGCGTCGCCGTGGACGAGCACGCCGACGATGCGCTTGTGCTCGACGTCGTTGTGCCGCGTCTGCTTCGCGCGCACGCGCCCGACCACGACCGGATCGACGGCCTCGAGGTGGCTCGGGTTGAACGCGAGCGAGAGGTGCATCGCGTTGCCGTTCGGATCGGTGCGGTCGCTCGAGTAGCCGAGGTGGTACTTGACGTCGCCGCCGCCCATCGCCTTCTCGGGCTCGACGTCCTCGAACTGCGAGAACAGGTCGCGCCCCGGGCGCTTCATGATCGACTCGATCGTCGTCAGGCGGCCGCGGTGGGCCATGCCGATGACGGCCTCGATCGCGCCGAGGCGCGCCGCGTGGGTCAGCACGAGGTCGAGCGCGGGGATGAGGCTCTCGCTGCCCTCGAGCGAGAACCGCTTCGTGCCGGGGAACTTCGTGTGGCAGAAGCGCTCGAACTGCTCGGCGTTGATCAGATACGAGAGCATCCGCGTGCGGATCGGCGTGGGCAGCGGCTGGGTGAGCTGCGTCTCCATCCGCTGCGCGAGCCAGCTGCGACGCGCCGGCGACGAGATATGCATGAACTCGAGGCCGACCGACGCGGCGTACGTCGCGCGCAAGTGCGCGAGGAGGTCGCTGATCGTGGCGCGCGGGAGGCCGTGCACGCCGGTCTCCACAACGCGGCCGAGGTCGGCGGCGGCGAAGCCCCACGTGCCGGGCTCGAGCTCGGGGACGTGCCCGGTCTCGATGAGGCCGAGCGGATCGAGCTGGGCCGCGAAGTGGCCGAGGCGGCGGTAGGCGTCGACGAGCGGGTAGACCGTGGCCTGGCCCTGCGCGGTCAGCGCGGCGAGCGGCGAGAGCGTGATGGCGCCCGGGCGCGCGAACGACGGCATACCGGGCGGCAGCGTGTGGCCGACGATGGAGCCGGGGCCCAGGCCGCCATTTGCGTGACCGGTGGAGCCGTTGGGGCCATGGGCGGCGGCGTGGCCGTTCGTGCTCGCGGCCACGGCCGGGGCGGTGGCGTGGCCGTTCAGGACCTCCGACCAGCTCGGGTCGACGTCACCGGGCGCGGCTTCGAACCGCGCGGACATCTCATCCAGGTAAGCCAGCGAGCTTGCAAGCTCGAGCACGTCGCGTGACATGCGCGCATTCTACTCGCCTGCGGCGCTCTCGCCACGCCCGCCGCGGCGCTTCGTCTACGGCGGCGAGGCGTGGGCGCGCAGGCCATCGAGCACCTCGGCCGTCAGCTTCGGCAGCGCCTCCACTCGCACGGCCGCGGCCGAGCGCAGCGCGCCGAGCTCCACCACGGTCAGCTGCGGGTGGTTCGCGAGCACGAGATCGCCGCCGACGCGGACGAGCGCGGGCGCGTCGAGGACCTCGAGGTCGTGGTTGTCGCTGATGGTGAGGCCGCCGGTGACCTCGGTGAGCCGCGGCATCGCGATCGACGCCAGCGACACGTTGCCCTCGACGGCGATCCGCCCGACGCGCTCGAGGCGAGGCAAGAAGAGCCCGTGGAGCGAGCCGTTGCCCATCACGACGATGGCGCCGTCGACCTGCGTTAGCTCGGACAGCGAGACGGACTCGACGCCGACCGTCGGGCCGATGACGAGGTCGCCGGTGATCCGGGTGACGTGGAGGGGCGCGACATCGACGGTGGCGCCCGTGCGCAGGGCGATCCCGCGCGCGGTCAGGCACGCCTGGAACGCCACGACGTCGCGCTGGCTCGCGAGCACCACGGTGCGGTCGCCGGGGCAGCTCGCGGGCGAATCCGTGTGAAACAGGCCGCACGCGGCGAGCCCGCCGAGCGCGGTCGCCGCCAGCGCCAGCGCCGCCGCCGCGCTACTGCGTGACCGGTGCATCGACCGCCTCGCCGCGACACGCGCGCACGTACCGCGCGACCGCTTCCGCGAGCCCGATGTAGAGCGCGTCCGCGAGCAGCGCGTGCCCGATCGAGGCCTCGCTGATCTCCGGGACCTCGCGCGCGAGGAGCGGCGTGTTGCGCAGGTTCAGATCGTGCCCGCAGTTGACGCCGAGGCCGACCGCCACGGCCGCGCGCGCGGTGCGCTTGACGCGGTCGAGCTCCGCGATGAACCGCGGCGTGCCCCACGACGCCGCGTATGGCTCGGTGTAGATCTCGACGCGGTCGACGCCCGTCGCCGCCGCGGCCGGCATCATCTCCCGGACCGCGTCGACGAAGATCGCCGTGCGGATGCCGCGAGCCTTGAGGCGCGCGACGATCGGCGCGATGACCCCGTGCTGCCGCGGCAGGTCCCAGCCGTGATCGCTCGTCACCTCGCCGGGCTTCACCGGCACGAGCGTGAACTGCGTCACCGCCAGCTCGTCGGCGAGGTCCACCAGCTCGGGGCGGTCGTCCCCCTCGAGGTTGAGCTCGGCGCCCCGCTCGGCGCAGAGCGCCCGCAGGTCGCGCACGTCCTCGACGCGGGCGTGCCGCGAGTCCGACCGCCAGTGCAACGTCAGGCCCGCGGCGCCGGCGTCGAGGCACGTGATCCCCGCCCGCCGCGGCCCCGGGTTCGTCGCGCCGCGCGAGTTCCGCAGCAGCGCGACCTTGTTGAGGTTCACCGACAGGTGGATCGGCACGCGGGGGTCATATCACGCCGGTCGCGCCGC
>JANXOM010000194.1 GCA_025353585.1 Deltaproteobacteria bacterium | reverse complement strand
TCGCGCGCCGCTTGCCCTCGGCGGGGGTCTCATCTTGACGAAAAACTCGGAGTGACTTCGGCACGCTTGGGGATCCATTCTCCGCCCATCGGTACACGGATATCGGGAAGCGACTGTCTCAAGCGACGTTGGCACATAGGGAGCGGATGTTCGGGCGCCACGACGTGTCCGCGGTGCAGGCGCGCATCGGCGGCGCCGCGGCCGAGGCCAGCCACGCGCTCGGAGCCGTCGCGTACACGCAGGGCGAGCACGTGGCGTTCGCCACCTCGCCGGATCTTCACACCGCCGCGCACGAGGCCGCGCACGTCGTGCAGCAGCGGCATGGGGTTGCCGTCACCGGCGGACTGGACGGTGGCCCTGGCGATCCGCACGAGCAGCACGCCGACGCCGTGGCCGATCACGTGGTGCGGGGCGAATCGGCGGAGGCGCTCCTCGATCGGGCCGGCGGTGGCGCGGCACCCAGCGCAGCACCGGTGCAGCGCAATGCGAGCGTGCAACGAGTCAGCGACGCGGCAGCACCCAAGCCCGCCGGCCCGGAGATGTATTTCACGGTCCAGCAGACCGTCCTCTGGCGCAGCATCGCGGCGCACCTCGCGCAGGTGCCGTGGCCCGATCCCGATCCGCACTTCGCGTGGACCGATCAGCCGAAGTTCGTGGCGGCGCTGATGCGTTCGCTCGAACGCACCGTCGACCTCGACAAACCCTCGCAGCTCGACGAAGCGCTCTATCCCGCCAAGGCGACCGCGGTCGTCCACCCGCTTCTGCCGGTCAAGATGGAGACCTGGGTCCCCGCGATCGGCCGTGCGATCGGCGAGCTGGTCGAGGACGTGATCCTCAGCTCGTTGGCGCGGCTCGGGCCGCGGTGGGTGGCGATCGCGGAGCACGAGCCCGATCCCGATGGCGCGCTCGACGAAACCAAGCCGCTTGTTCGCTATGACCAGCTCGTCAAGTCAGCGCCGATCGATCGCGCGGTCGCATCCGGCCTCACGACCCGGGGTGTCGGCCAGCTCGTCGGCGCGACCACGGCCGCCGCGCTCGCGAAGACCAAACTGCATGCCCTGCGGCCGGTCACGGTCGAGTGGCAGGGCGCCAAAGAACGAACGCTCTGGAATTGGGTCAAGGCTACGCCGAGCGACGCGACCCCCGAAGAGGTCGCCGCAAAGCTGTGGCAGCACGCGCAAGGCCAATACGGCGAGCCGACGTCGTTCTTCGCCTACGGGCTCACGTCGGTGCCCCCGATGTTCGGGCTTCCACCGAGCTGGGCCCGCGGTTTTCGCGAAGCGTCGGAGTTCGCGCCCACAACCAACGGCGACGAGACTCAGGGCGCGCGCTACCTGGCGCTCGCCCAGAGCTCGGTCGGCGACGGCCTCGCGGTCGCGCAGGCCCCGGCCGCAACGAAGTCGGCTGCGCCGACGCCGAAGGCGTCCCTGCTCGTCGGCACCTTGGCCGACATGACGATGCAGGTACAGTATCTGTTCGCCACGCTGAGCGTGTGGAAACAGGGAGCGGGCGCGGCCACGCTGTTCCAGTGGCTCGCCGCAAAGCAGCATCAGATCGCAACGATGGAGCCCGCCGAGCTCGGCACGTGGGAGCCCATCCTCGCCGGGCAGAAAGCGCGGCTCACCCGCATCGGAACCGGCATTGGCCAGGTCGTCGACGCCGCTGGTGGCATGGGCATCGCGAACGCCGATGCGCCGGGCGCAGGCGCGCTCGTCGACATCCTCGGGACGTATGCGCGCGCGGCAGCGCTCTCGCACCTCCACGACACCGCCGAGCAGCTGATCATGCGGGCGGCAGCGCTCCAGGAAGGACTCGCGGTGAGGGCGGTGCGCGGGACCGCGAACGAGATGACGGCCGCGGTCGCGGGCGCCCGGCAAGTCGTCCCGGAAGGGCCCGGCATCCAGCTGGGCAAGGACGCCTCCCAGGTCGAGGATGCCTCGCGTGCAATCCAGAGCAAGCTCGCGGCCGGCGAGCACGTCGACGAATCCGACGTCGACGAGGTGACCCTGCGGGCACGCGAGGTGACGTTCGACGCGCGCACCCGCACGCTCCTCGCGCAGGCCCAGGAGCTCCGAGCAGCGGCGAAGCAAGCGGGGACCGGGCTGGTCTCGCATATCGCGGCGCGCTTTCACGGCAGCTTCAAGGATCTGAACACAGCGCTCCAGACAATCTGGGACGCTGTTGGCTCGATTGCCCAGACGCGGGAAGCAGAGATCGCGGCCTTCGATCGCGAGGACACGAACCCGGTTGATCGCGAGCAGCGCCGGCGGACCATCCGCCACGAGCGTCTAAAGACGGCCGAGGCCGAGTTCGCGAGTCTGCGCGCGAACACCGAGGTGATGGACTTCCTCCGCGAAGGCGCCAGTATCATCAAGTGGCAGCGCTTCGCGACGGCATGCGTCGACATGCTCGCGCTGATCGCGGTGAGCATCGTCGCTAGCGGCGCGGGCGCGCTGGTGGCGGAGAGCATCGGGAGCCTGATGACGGGCGCTGGCGCAGCCGAGAGCGTGACGGAGCTCTCGGCCGGTGCGCGGTTCGTCGCCGGGAGCGCCCGGGCAGTCACCGAAGCGGCGGTGAATACCGGGGGCCAGGTCGCGGTTCAGGGCGGCGATGTGGGCGAAGCGTTTGCCGAGAA
>JANXOM010000185.1 GCA_025353585.1 Deltaproteobacteria bacterium | reverse complement strand
GGGGCCGAGCCACCACCGGCGACATCCGGATCGGCGTACCACGCGACCGGCTGATCCTTGCCCTCGAGGGTCAGGCGGCCGTGGCGCTGCTGCATCTTGATGTACTGCTGCAGGACGTCCTGCTTCTGCTTGTTCGACAGGCTCGGGTCGTTGAGGATCTTCTGCAGCTCGTCGTCCATCTGCGGGCGCTCGGCCTCGCGCTCGAAGATCTGGTCGAGGTTCTTGCCCGTGCCGGCGTGCGCCTTGTCGTTCGCGGCGACGGCATCGCGCAGCGCGGCCTCGCGCGACCAGACGTCCTTCGCGACGACGGTTGCGATCTCCGTCTTGACCGCGTCGTACTCGAGCTTGCCGGCGCGCGCGCCCTCGACCGTGACCAGGTAGACGCCGCGATCCGTCACGAGGACCGGCGTCAGCTCGCCCGGCTTGAGCGTCTTGACCGCGTCGTTGACGGCCTTGTCGCCGAGCGCCGGCGCGTCGGTGGTGCGCCAGCCGAGCGCGCCGCCGTTCCACTTCGTGGCCTCGTCGGTCGACAGCTCCTTGGCCACCTCGGCGAACTTCTTCTTGCCCGCCTTGATGTCGGCGGCCGCCGCCTCGAGCTTCGCCTTCGCGTCCGCGATCGCCATCCCGGCCGGCTTCTTCGGGGCGCCGGCGGCCGGCTTCTTCGCGTCGGGCAGGAGCTTCGCGTCGGCCTTCTCGGCGTCGGCGAGCGGGTCGTGCTTGGGCGCCGGCGCGGCCGAGCCTGCGCCGGAGCCGGTTGCCGCCGCGGAGCCAGCCCCCGAGCCAGCGTCGGCCTTCTTGTCGTCCTTCTTGTCGTCCTTCTTGTCGTCCTTCTTGTCGTCGGTGGGCTTCACCGGCGCCGCCTCGGGCTCCGCCTTGGCGATGAAGATCTCGCGGACGAGGATCTGCGGGTTCACCTTCTCGTAGGTCGCCTTGTCCGTCTCGAAGCGCGCCTTGACCTCGGCCTCGTGCGTCGCCAGGAAGCGCGCGGCGTCCTCCTCGGACACGCGGATCGCGCCGCGGTATGCCTCGGGGCGGAACACGACGCTGTCGTACGTGACGGTGTTGTGATCGTAGAGGTAGTCGGCGAGCGCCTCGTCCTTGGACACGCGGACCTCGTCGCCGAGGATCTGCGCCATCAGCTGGCCCTGGTACTCCCGCTGCTGCTCGTCCCGGAACGAGCTCATCGACACGTTGAACGTGGACGCGACCCAGCTCTTGAACGCCTTGAGGCTCCACGTCTTCGTGCCGTCGTCGTGCGCCTGGAACAAGCCATCCATCTTGTTCCGCTCGCCGCCGAGGAAGAACATGCCCTGCTTGATCTGATCGTCGATCAGCGAATCCGAGACGATGAGGCCCTTCGCGCGCGCCTCGTTCGCGAGGATCTCGCGGCGGATCATCATCTCGAACGCCTGCTCGGTGCGCGCGCGCGTCGAGCCGTTGAACGCGCCGAACGCGACGCGGAACGACGGGATGCTGACCTCGCTGCCGTCCACGCTGATCGCGGTGTTCGAATCGCCCGTGCAGCCGGCGTCGTCACCCTTCTGGCCACCGGGCCGGAAGTTGATCACGAACATCGCGATCAAGATGCCGAAGATCACGTAGATGAAGACCGACGAGCCCTGTCGCCGTAGATTTTCGAGCATGGGAGCGCACACGTTCTAGACCGGGGCCGGAACGGGCACAAGCCCCGGCAGACCTCCTGGACGCTCCGTGTCAAGACTCGGCGCAGAGTCGATGTTTGTCTTGCACCGCGGCAATTTTGCGTGATAACCCCGCTCCGCTCTCGGAGCGGTCTTCCGTAGAGCATGAACCAGCCTCCTTCCGCTCGCCACCTCGGCAAATTCGGTCATCCGGGCCGTCCCACAGCCCGTCCAGGACAACGCAATGCTCTTCGATTGGGTCTACGGAATGTTTTCCAACGACCTGGCTATCGACCTCGGCACGGCCACGACGCTGACCTTCGTGAAGGGCAGAGGGATCGTGGCCAACGAGCCGAGCGTGGTTGCAGTGCAGGCGTCGATGTCCGGGCCCAAGAAGGTGCTCGCGGTCGGCAAGGAAGCTAAGGAGATGCTCGGCCGCACGCCGGGTAACATCGTCGCCATTCGCCCCATGAAGGACGGCGTCATCGCCGACTTCGAGGTCACCGAGGCGATGCTCCGGTACTTCATCCAGCAGGCCCACCAGCGCCGCACCCTCGTGCGCCCGCGCGTCATCGTCAGCGTCCCGTCCGGCATCACCGAGGTCGAGAAGCGCGCCGTCCGCGACTCGGCGCTCGCCGCCGCGGCCCGCGAGGTCTACCTGATCGAGGAGCCGATGGCGGCCGCGATCGGCGGCGGCCTCCCGATCACCGAGCCCACCGGCAACATGATCGTCGACATCGGCGGCGGCACCACCGAGGTCGCGGTCATCGCGCTCGCGGGCGTCGTGCTCTCGAAGTCGATCCGCGTCGCCGGCGACAAGATGGACGAGGCGATCGTCCAGTACATCAAGCGGAAGTACAACTTGCTGATCGGCGAGCGCACGTCCGAGATCATCAAGAAGGAGATCGGGAGCGCGTACCCGCTCGAGGAGCCGATGACGGTCGAGGTCAAGGGCCGCGACCTCGTGGCCGGCGTGCCGAAGACCCTGCTCGTCAACTCCGACGAGATCCGCGAGGCGCTGAGCGAGCCGGTCAACGCGATCGTCGACGCCGTCCGCTCCGTCCTCGAGCGCACGCCGCCCGAGCTGTCGGCCGACATCGTCGACCGCGGCATCGTGCTGTCCGGCGGCGGCGCGCAGCTCAAGAACCTCGACGTGCTCCTCCGCGAGGAGACCGGCCTGCCCGTGATGGTCTGCGAGAACCCGCAGCTCGCCGTCGTGCTCGGGACCGGCAAGGTGCTCGACGAGCTGTCGCTGCTCCGCGAGATCGCGCTGCGGTAGCTCCCTGGCTCGCCCATGACCCTCCGCCGCAGGCTCCTCGACTGGTCGCTCGCGGCGGTGCTCGTCATCCTGCCGGCGCTCGTCTTGCGCGCGAGCATGGCCCGCGGGACGCCGTCGGGCCTCGACACGGCGCTCCTGCGCATCACGGCGCCGCTCGAGGCGGGCGTGTCGTGGGTCGTCGAGGGCATCGGCGGCGTGTGGTCGCGGTACGTCGCGCTCGTCGACGTCGAGGACGAGAACCGCGAGCTGCGCGCGGACAACGAGTCGCTGCGCAAGCAGCTCGCCGTGATGACGCGGCGGGCGTTCGACATCTCGGCGCTCGAGGACCTCGCCGTCGTCAAGCACCAGAACCCGGTCGACACCGTCGGCGCGCGGGTGATCGGCGCGCCGCTGTCGCCGCAGCTGCGCGTCCTGCGCCTCCGGCTCGACCGCGGCGAGGGCGAGGTCTTGCCGGAGCAAGCCGTGATCACGTCCGCGGGCCCCGTCGGCCGTATCGGCACGGTGTTCGGACCCTACGCCGACGTGCGGCTGCTCTCGGACCCCGACTCCACGATCGACGTCGTGCTCCCCCGCACCGGCGGCATCGGCAAGCTCAAGGGCCTCGGGCGCCCCGACACGTACGCGTGCTGGATCCGGTGGCTCGATCGCTCCGCGACCGCGGACACGAAGGTCCAGGTCGGCGACGAGGTCGTCACGAGCGGCGTGCACGGTGACTTCCCGGCCGGTCTCCTCGCGGGCAAGATCAGCAAGATCCTGCGCGACGACGGCATGTTCCAGGAGGTCGAGGTCGAGCCGACGGTCGATCCGTCCCGCGTGCGCGCGGTGATGGTGCTCCTCGCGCCGCGGCCGCCGGCGGATCCCGACGCGAAGGTGAAGAAGCACAGCGAGCCGGCGTTCGGCGGGCGGCCGCTGTGAGGTCGGCGTCGCTCGTCCTCGCCGCGTACATCATGTGCGTGATCGTCGCCGCCTCGTGGCGGATGTTCGGCGGCGTCCTCCACGACGCCGTGCCCGATCTCGGCGCGCTCACCGCGGCCTACCTCGGGCTGACCGCGCGGCGCGACGTCGCCCCCGCCGTCGGCGCGTCCGTGGTGCTCGGGTACCTGATCGACCTCATCTCCGGCGCGCCCCCGGGCCTCTCCGCGCTCGTCCTCGCGCTCACGGGCCTCGTCGCGCGCGCGGTGCAGCAGCGGATCTTCGTGCGCGGCAAGGTGATGACGATGGCCTTCTCCGCGTTCGTCGCGCTCGTCGCGTGGGTCATCGCGTTCGTCGTGCGCGTCCTCTATCACGCGTCGCGCGCGGACCTGGTCCTCGAGCTGCGCCACGCCGCGCTCGTCATCGTGGCGACCGCGCTCGCCGGCAACCTCGTCTGGCGCGTCTTCCGCCGCATCGACGCCGCGTTCGCCCGAACGGCGCGCGAGCGGGACGCCGCGCTCGAGGGCCTGGCCCCCTAACATGCTCCTCAAGACCACCAACACGCCGGGCAGCGGCGGCGGGCCGGCGTTGCCCGAGCTCCACCGGCGGCTGCGCTGGGTGGCGATGATGTTCGTGGGGCTGTTCGTCCTGCTCGTCGGTCGCCTCTGGCAGCTGCAGGTCATGCGCGGCGACAGCTACTACGAGCGCACCGTCTCGAACGTCGTCAAGGAGCGCTACCTCCCGTCCGTGCGCGGCAAGATCCTCGACAAGAAGGGCACGCCGCTCGCCGACAACCGCCCCGCGTTCAACATCTACGCGACGCCCAAGGAGACGACGCCGGCGGAGAAGGCCGAGCTCGCGCGCCTCCTCGGCCTCGACGACGACGAGCTCGCCACGATCGACGCGCGCCTCGAGGTCGGCATGAAGCGCGACCGCGAGTCGCCGATCGTCATCCTCGAGGATCAGGGCCGCGAGCGCGCGGGCATCGTCGAGGAGGCGCGGCCGCACCTCCCCGGCGTGGAGGTCCGCCACGAGCCGCACCGCTTCTACCCGCAGGGCGATCTCGCCGCACACCTCATCGGCTACATGACCCAGATGACGGCGAACGAGGCCGACCGGCTCGGCCAGCAGGGCTACGAGCCGAGCGAGCTCGTGGGGCGCTACGGCCTCGAGCAGGCGTGGGAGAACTACCTGCGCGGCAAGAAGGGCATCGAGCGGTTCGCGGTGGACGCGCGCGGGCAGCGGCTCGATGACGAGACGGCGACGTCGCTGATCGAGGGCGAGCGCGTCATCGAGGCGGTCCCGGGCGCGAACGTCGTCCTCACGATCGACGGCGACTTGCAGAAGATCGCCGAGAAGGCGGTCGCGCATCAGAGCGCGGCGGCTGTCGTCATCGTCGAGCCCAAGACCGGCAAGATCCGCGCGCTCGTCAGCAAGCCGTCGTTCGACCCGAACGTCATGACGGGCCACCTGACGCACCAGGTCTACCAGCAGATGATGGACGACGTTCGCAAGCCGTTCATGGACAAGGCGCTGCGCGCGACGTACCCGCCGGGCTCGATCTACAAGTTCACGACCGCGCTCGCCGCCCTCGAGGACGGCGTCTCCGCCGACGAGAAGATCTTCTGCACGGGCGAGTACCAGCTGTCGGGCACGCGGTTCTCCTGCAACGGGACGCACGGCAAGCTCGATCTCATCGGCGCGATCCAGCACTCGTGCGACGTCTACTTCTGGAAGCTCGCCGAGGTCGTCGGCCTCGACCGCATCAGCGCCGTGGCCGCCGAGTACGGTCTCGGCGTCCCGACGAACCTCGGCATCAACGGCGACGCGGGCGGGCGCCTGCCGACCAAGGCCTGGTACGAATCGCAGGGCAAGCGCTACAAGGTCGGCTTCGCGGCGAACGCGGCGATCGGGCAGGGCGACGTCGAGGTCACGGTGCTGCAGATGGCGATGGCGTACGCGGCGCTCGCGAACGGCGGCACGCTGTATGTCCCGCAGGTGGTCGAGCGCGTCGAGGGCAGCGACGGCCACGTGATCGTGAGCTACGAGCCGAAGGTCGCGCGGCAGATCAAGACCCCGGTCGAGGCGCTCGACACCTACCGCAAGGGCATGCTGAAGGTCATGACGGAGGTCGGCGGCACGGCGTACGACCACGGCCACACGACCATCCCGATGCTCGGCAAGACCGGCACGGCCGAGGTCAAGAAGCACCACCGCCAGCAAGACGAGAAAGACGTGGACGGCTGGCACCCGAACTCGTCGCACGCGTGGTTCGCCGGCTGGGCGCCGAGCGATGACCCCGAGCTCGCCATCATCGTGCTCGTCGAGCACGGCGGCTCCGGTGGCCGGGTCGCGTGGCCGATCGCGAAGCAGATCCTCGAGCAGTACTTCGCGAAGACGGGCCGCACGTGGTCCGCGGTCTCGGCGCCCGCGCTGGGCGGCAGCGCGCCGCCGGCCGCCGGCGTGCCCGAGAAGGGCCGCGCCGAGTGAAGGGCACGGGCATCATGCTGCCGCGCGCGACGGTCGGCGTCTCGCGCTGGCGTCGGTTCCGGGCCGCGGTGGACTGGCCGCTCATCGTCGCCGTCGTCGCGATCTGCGCGATCGGCCTCCTGAACCTCTACTCGGCCACGCGCGGGCCGCGGAACCACGGCAAGTTCGACAAGCAGGTCGAGTGGATGGTGCTCGGCGCGATCGCGTTCACGATCGCCACGATCGTCGATTACCGCGCGCTCGTACGGCTCGCGTGGGTCGGCCTCGGCGTCGCGATCACGGCGCTGGTCCTCGTGCGGCTCCTCGGGGCGAACGCGCAGGGCAGCCACCGCTGGTTCGATCTGGCCGGCGCGCACCTCCAGCCCTCCGAGTTCGCGAAGCTGATGGTGATCCTCACGCTCGCGCGCATGTTCCACGACCAGGAGACGGGCCGGTACAGCGAGCTCGCGCTGTTCGGGCGCCTCGCGATCCTCGGCATCCCGATGGCGCTGATCGCGATCCAGCCGGACCTCGGCACGGCGGTGCTGCTCTCGCTCGTCGTGCTCACGGTCGGCTTCCTCGCGATGCGCGCGGTGTGGCCGATGGTGTGCGTGACCGTCGCCGGCCTGTTCGCGATCCCGGTCCTCTGGGAGACGATGCACGACTACCAGAAGAACCGGATCCTCGCGTTCATCGATCCGAGCGTCGATCCGACGGGTAACGGCTGGCACACGCGGCAGTCGATCTTCGCCGTCGGGTCGGGGAAGATCTTCGGCAAGGGCTTCGGCGAGGGCACGCAGAACCACTACAACTTCTTGCCCGAGCACTGGACCGACTTTCCGTTCTCCGTCTGGGGCGAGGAGTGGGGCTTCGTCGGCTCGGTGTTCCTGCTCGCGCTGTTCGGGTTCCTGCTCGTCTGGATCATCAACGTCGCCTTGTCGGCGCGCGATCGCATGGGCGCGGTCATCTGCGTGGGCGTCGGCGCGATGACCTTCTGGCACGTGGTGGTCAACGTCGCGATGGTGCTCGGCCTCGCTCCCGTGGTCGGCGTGACGCTCCCGTTCGTCAGCTACGGCGGCAGCTCCCTCATGACGTTCTTCATCGCCATGGGGCTCGTCTCCAACGTCTCGCTGCGCAAGCACGGCTACTGACGATGGGCGCCGGTGCCCCGCGCAACCCGCACGCGCTCCCCACGAAGACGTGCCCGGTGTGCGGCCGCGCGTTCGTGTGGCGCAAGAAGTGGGAGCGCGACTGGCCCACCGTCATCTACTGCAGCGAGCGCTGTCGGCGCAACCCACCGCGCGCGCTTGCCCGCGGTCCGAAGGGCGGCGCATCGTGAGCCGAGAGGGCGTGCCGCGATGATCGTCAATCCAGGGGACGTCCTCGACGAGCGATTCCGGATCGACCAGCGCATCGGGGAGGGCGGCGTCGGCGTGGTGTTCCGGGCCACGGATGTCGAGACGGGGCAGGTCGTGGCGCTCAAGATCATCGCCGCGAACACGGCCGAGCAGATCCGTCGCGCGACGCAGGAGATCGAGCTCCTCGCCCAGCTCGTGCACCCCGGCATCGTCCGCCACGTCGCGGACGGGCTGACGGACACCGATCAGCTCTATCTCGCGATGGAGTGGATCGACGGCGTCACGGTCGCCGAGCGGCTGCAGGGCGCGGGCTTTTCGCTCCGCGAGGCCGTGGCGCTGGCGCGGGGCGTCGCGAGCGCGCTCGGCGAGGCCCACGCCATCCAGGTCGCGCACCGCGACATCAAGCCGTCGAACATCCTGCTCGAGGGCGGCGATCCGGGGCGCGCCCGGCTCATCGATTTCGGGCTCGCGCGGCTCGTCGGCAGCGGCTACCGGAGCGTCACGCGCACGGGCACCACGCTCGGTACGCCGGGCTACATGTCGCCCGAGCAGGCGCGCGGGCTCCGCACGCTGACGTCCGCGTCCGACGTGTTCGGCATCGGCGTGGTGCTGTACGAGTGTCTCACCGGGCGCCCCGCGTTCACCGGCAACACGCTCGCCGCGCTGATGATCGACGTCGTGCTCGCCGAGCCGCCGCCGCTGGCCGAGCTCTGCCCCGAGGCTCCGGCCGCGTTGCAAGCGCTCGTCGCCGCGCTGCTCGCCAAGGATCCGGCGCGCCGGCCGGCCGATGGCGCGGCCGTGGTGCGCGCGCTGGACGCCCTCGGCCCCCTGCCGGACGGCCCGCGGAGCGTGGGGCTCGCCGATGCGCCGGCGCCCGCGCCGTCGGTGCACGCGGCCCCCGCCGTGGCCCTGGTGCACTGCCTCGTGCTCGCGGCGCACGGCCTCGTGGACGACATCCTCGAGCCGCCGCCGGCCGCCGACCGCGATCGCATCTTCGAGGCCGCGACGCGCCTCGGCGCGCACCTCGAGATCCTCGGGACGGGCGCCGTCGTCGCCCGCTTCGCGGGGCTCGCGAGCGACACCGCCCCGCGCGCCGCGGATCTCGCGCTCGAGATCAAGCGCGCCCTCGTGGGCTGGACCGTCACGGTCTCCACGCTGAACGCGGACCTGCACCGCACCGCGGAGCATGGCACCGCGCTCCTTGCCCGCGCCGCCAAGACCGAGCTGTTCGCGCGCAAGCGCCTGCCCGACGGCATCACGATCGATCCGGAGACGGCGGCGCTCCTGGAGACGCGCTACCTGATGCTGAAGACGACGCCGCCGCGGCTCGTCGGCAAGAGGTGACGGCTACTTCTCCGTCGCTACGTGGATCCCGGTCCACTCCGGCGGCGGCGGGCTCGCGGCGAACGTCGCGGCCCGGGCCCGCAGCAGCGCCGCCGGCTTGTCCGCGGGGTGCCGGGCCAGGATGCGGTCGCACGCCGCGATCGCGCCCGCCCAGTCGCGCGCCAGGTACGCCTCGAGCGCGGCCGTGCCGTCCGCGGCGAGCGCCACGGCGGCCTCGTCCTGGTCGCTGGCCAGCGCGAGGAGCTCGTACACGCGCACGCCGCGCGACTTGCCCTTGACGGCCACGATGTCGAGCGGCCGCGCCACGATCGTCGCGCGCGCGGCCTCGAAGGTGCCCTCGTTGATCATGAGCGCCGTCCCGAACTGCTTGTTGAGGCTCTCGAGCCGCGAAGCGAGGTTCGCCGTGTCGCCCATGACCGTGTAGTTCATCCGCTCCGACGAGCCGATGTTGCCGACGAGGACGTCGCCCGTGGCCACGCCGATGCGCGTCACGAGCGGCGTCCCGCGCGCCGCGTACTCGCCGATCCGCCGCTGGCAGCGCAGGGCCGCCGCGCACGCGCGCGCCGCGTGGTCGGTCAGCGGCACGGGCGCGCCCCAGAACGCCATGATGCCGTCGCCGAGGTACTTGTCGACGGTGCCGCGCTCGCCCGCGATGATCGTGCTCATGTCGTCGAGGTACTCGCCGAGGAAGTGCACGAGCTCGTCGGGCGCCTTGCCCTCCGCCAGCGTCGTGAAGCCGGCGAGATCCGAGAAGAAGACCGTCAGCGGCCGGACCTCGCCCGACAGCGACGCGTCCTGCCCCGACGCGAGCACGGCCCGGACGAGGTCGCGCGGCACGTAGCGGGCGAACGAGCGCAGGCCGCCCTTCATGCGCGCCAGCGCGTCGTTCATCGTCTGGATCTCGCGGAACATCGACGGAGGCGGGGCGGCCTCGCCGAGCCGGAACTCGCCCACCTTGCCCATCTCGCTCGCGAGCACCGTCAGCGGCCCCGACACGCGGCGCGCGAGCAGCCACGCGAGCAGGACGGCGAGCACGAGGCCGACGAGCGAGACGGTCAGCGACGACACGACGCGAGCGACGAGCGCCCCGGTGAAGTCGCTCTGGGGCGCGTAGACCAGCACGCGCCACACCGGGCCGTTCGGCAGCTCGACGACCTCGTCGCGCGCGAGCCACGGCGTGCCGTCGACGTCGAACACGTCGCGCGTGGTGCCGCCCGCCACGAGGGCCCGCAGCGCCGGATCGGCGAGCTGCGCGGCCTTGGCGAGCCCGTCGCTCCCCGCGCCGACGAGCTCCTCGGTCGGGTGCGCGATGACGGTGTCGTCCGCCGCGACGATCACCGCGCGGCCATGCGGGCTGACGTGCAGCTGCGCGACGAGCGCGGACAGGCGTTGTAGATCGAAGTCGATCGTGAACACGCCGCGCACCGTCCGGTCCGCCGCGACGAGCGGATCGGCGTACGTGATGCCGGGGACGCGCGCGCCCGGCGAGCCGTCGGCCTTCGTCGGCATCACGAACACGTACGGCGGCGCCCACGCCGGATGCCGGGCGGCGGCGGCGAGGGTGTAGAACGGCCGCGTCCGCGGGTCGTACTTCGTGTCCGCGTCGTGCTTCACGGGCGTCCACGTGCCGTCGTCGGCGACCTCGTGCTCGTCGAGGATCGTCTTGCCCGCGGCGATGTGGCTCTGGTTGACGCGCGTACTGGCGGCGGTCGGGTGGTACGCGCCGGTGAACGCGCCCGCCGCGTCGGAGTAGCTGACCCACGTGAAGCTCGGGTTCGCGCCGAGGACGGCGGTGAACCGGCGGGCGAGGGCGTCGCTGTCGAGATCGGCGGCGTCGAGCGCGCCGAGCCCGCGCAGGGTCGCGGCGGCGGGCGGCGCGGTGCTGAGGTAGGCGCTCGCCTCCTCTGCCGTCTCGTGCGCGACCTGGTCGAAGAGCTCCCCCGCCGTGGTCTGCGCGTTCGCCCGGCCGGAGCGATAGTTCCACCAGCTGATCCAGCCGCCGGTCAGGGTCACGAGCAGCGCGACCACCAGCGCGAGGCTGAGCGGGTAGCTGTAGAGGCGGGGCTTCGCGGTGGCCATCAGCGCTGGAGCTGCTGGAGGGCAGCGGTGATCCGCGCGGCGACCTTCTCCTGCAGCGCCTTCGGCATGTTCTGGCTGCACGTCTGGAAGCCCCCGCTCGGGTCGGACTTGGCGTCGAGGATGCAGCGCTTGAGCGCGTCGGGCCAGGCGTCTTCGACGCACGAGACCTGGAGCACCGCCATCAGCTGGAGGCTCCCGTCACCCGCGGCGACCTGCGGGATCGCGCTCGCGAGCCGCGCGATCACGGCGCTGCACGCGGCGGCCCCTGGCGGCGGGACGTCGGGGGACAGGCGCGGCGCGCAGCGCGCGGCGACGTCGCGATCGGTCGCCTTGCCGATGCAGTCGCCCTCGAGGGCGGTGAGGTTCGCCGCCGTGCACGCGACGAGCTTGGCCGCCACGGCCTTCGCGCGGTCCGCCGGTGCGGCGTCGTTGCCGAGCTCGAGCGAGGCGAGCTTGTCGGCGACCGCCACGCACGGCGCGGATGACGGGCCAGCGGGAGCATCCGCGCTCTGGCAGGCGGCGACCAGCGCCGCGACCACCCCGAGCGCGCCTGGCCTCATCCAGGCGATCATACGCGCGAGCGCGCGGTTCGGGCCTACAGGTGCTTCTGGATCTCGGCCTCGAGCTTCGTCCGCGGCATGGCGCCGACGAGCTGGGCCACGACCTTGCCGCCCTTGAACAGGAGCAGGGTCGGGATCGACGCAACGCGGTACTGCTGCGGCACGATCTGGTGGTGGTCGACGTCCATCTTGGTGACCTTCAGGCGGCCCTTGTACTCGTCGGCGAGGGCGTCGACGGTCGGCGCGATCTGCTTGCAGGGGCCACACCACACCGCCCAGAAGTCGACCAGGGTGAGCGTGTCGGCCTTGAGGACCTCGGCTTCGAAGTTCTGATCGGTGAGCTCTTTGACGTTCGCGCTGGCCATGGTGAGAAACCTCCGGTCCGCTTATGTAACCCCTGCGCCCCCGGGCCGCAACCGGAGGCGTCCGAACAGACCGGCCGGTGCTAGACTTGGGTCCACATGGCCCGGTTGTTCATCTCGGTCGAACGGCTCGATGCGTGGACCGCAGAGGGGCGCGCGTCGTTCGCCCACGACCGCATGACGCTGACCGAGCTCGGGCGATCGTTCACGATGACCCCGGCGGTCCACTTCCTGTCCGTCGCCGGCCCCGAGGGCGATCCCAACGACCTGCTCGGCCTCGTGAAATCGACGGCCGCCCTCGCGGCGATGGGCGCCGAGCAGATGTCGAGCTCGGTCATCTTCCGCGACACCGCGTATGACGTGATCGACGGCTTCATCGGCGAGCCGCTGCCGCCATGAGGCGCGCCGAGAAGCGAGACGCGTGACCCCGTACGAGCGCATCCTGACCGTCCCGCCGTCGCCGGCGTTCTGGGTGGCGGTGATCGCGTACGCCGCGGCCACGGCGGCCCTGCTGTTCGCGCTGGGCGGCAAGGTCAAGGTCCGGCCGGCGGCGCTCGGGCTCGTCGGGCTCGCCTTCATCGCGCACGGCGTCGACATCGCGTGGCGCGGCACGCTGCACGTGCATCCGGCGCAGTCGGTCCGCGAGGCGCTCGGGCTGCTCGCGTGGATCCTGACGGGCGGCTATCTCCTCGCGAGCACGCGGTTCCGGCTGACGCTCGGGGGCGTGGTGGTGATGCCGGTGTCGCTCGTCCTGCTGCTCCTCGCGCGGCTGACCCCGGCGGGGGGCTCGCCGCCGGGACCGGAGGGGGCCGGCGACCGCTGGCAGCCCGACATCGATTTTTCTGCGCTCGGCCGCGTGCACATCTCGCTCGCGACGATCGGCGTCGGCGTGTTCGCGCTCGCCAGCGCGCTGTCCGCGATCTACCTCGCCGAGGATCGCGCGCTGCGTCGCAAGAAGCTCGACGGTCTGGCGCTCGGCCGGCAGGGCGGGGCGCCGCTCGAGGCCCTCGACCGCATGAGCCACCGCCTCATCTGGGTCGGCTTCCCGATCTTCACGCTGGCCCTCGTCCTCGGCGCCGTGTGGACCTCGCGGCTCGGCGAGAGCCTCGATCGCATCGAGTACCCGCTCGCGCTCGTCACGTGGCTCGCGTTCGCGGCGCTCCTCGTGATGCGGCAGATCTATGGTTGGCGCGGTCGCCTCGCGGCGAAGCTGACGCTGGCGGGCTTCGCGGCGGCGATCGCCGTGCTGCTCATCTACCTGATGCGGCGGATGTAGCGGTGAGCGAGCTCTTCGTGGTCGGGATCTCGTGGCGCACCGCGCCCGTCGCGGTGCGCGAGAAGCTCGCCTTCCGCGAGGAGGAGCTCGAGGACACGCTGCGGGCCATCACCCGGGAGCTGCCGGTGGCGGAGGCGCTCCTCGTCTCGACGTGCAACCGCGTCGAGGTCTACGGCGTGGCCCGGCCGGACCAGGACGCGACGGCCGCCGTGCGCGCGTTCCTGGCCGGGCGGCGCGGGCTCGCGCTCGCGAGCGTCGCCGAGCACATCTACGACCACCGCGGCGACGGGGCGATCCGCCACGTCTTCCGCGTGGCGTCGGCGCTCGACTCCCTGGTCGTGGGCGAGGCCCAGATTCTCGGGCAGCTGAAGGACGCGTACGCGGTCGCGGGCGCGGCGGGCACGAGCGGCCCCACGCTCGGCCGGTGCCTCGAGCGCGCGTTCGGCGCGGCGAAGCGCGTGCGGACCGAGACGGCGATCGCCCGCGGCGCGGCCAACGTCTCGACCGTCGCCGTCCAGCTCGCGCACCACGTGTTCGGCGACCTGCGCGGCAAGAGCGTGCTGGTGGTCGGCGCGGGCAAGATGTCGCGGCTCGCCGCGCGCCACCTCTACACCTCCGGCGCTGATCGCATCGTCGTCACGAACCGCTCTCTCGCGAAGGCGGAGGCCCTCGCGGACGAGATCGAGGGTGTCGCCCGGCCGTGGGAAGATCTCGAGGCGCTCCTCGCCGCCTCCGATGTCGTCATCAGCTCGACCGGCGCGCGGGAAGCGATCCTCACGCGTCCGCTGTTCAAGAAGGTGATGAAGGCCCGCAAGCGCAAGCCGATGGTGGTCGTCGACATCGCTGTCCCGCGCGACGCCGATCCGGAGATCGGTGAGCTCGACGGCGTCTACCTGTACGACATCGACGCGCTCGAGAGGATCGTCTCGACCAACCTCTCCGAGCGCGAGAAGGCCGCCGAGCACGCGACGAAGATCGTCGAGCACGAGGTCGGGCAGTTCGAGCAGTGGCTGCGCACGCAGGGCGTGGTCCCCACGATCCGCGCGCTGCGCGACAAGCTCACCGCGATCGGCGACGCGGAGATCGGCAAGGCCCGCGATGCCCTCGCGCGCAAGGACATGACGGCCGCGCAGCAGGTCGAGCTCCTGCAGCGCACGGTGCAGCTCGTCATCAACAAGGTGCTCCACACGCCGACGACCGCGCTGCGCGCCGCGGATCCCGACGCCGCCGCGCACATGGCCGCGGTCGTGTGCGAGCTCTTCGACGTCACGCCCGTCGAGGGCGAGGGCCGCGACTCCGCCAGCGCGCTCGCCGCCGGCGAGGTCCCCCCGATCATCCCCATGCACCCGGCGCCCGAGGAAAAGTCCGCTCCATGACCACGCCCACGAAGCTCAGCATCGCCACCCGCGGCAGCGCGCTCGCCCTGTGGCAAGCGCACCACACGCGCGACCGCTTGCTCGCCGTCGAGCCGGGCCTCGAGATCACGTTCGAGGTCATCAAGACGCAGGGCGACAAGATCCTCGACATCCCGCTCGCGAAGGTCGGCGGCAAGGGCCTGTTCGTGAAGGAGATCGAGCAGGCGCTCCTGGATCGCACGTCGCACATCGCCGTCCATTCGATGAAGGACGTGCCCGCGGAGCTCGCGCCGGGGCTCGTGCTGTCCGCCGTGTCGACGCGCGAGGTGCCGTGGGACGCGCTGTGCGCCCGCGCGCCGACGACGCTCGCGGAGCTGCCGCACGGCGCGACGGTCGGCACGTCGAGCATGCGCCGGCAGTGCCAGCTCCTCGCGGTGCGGCCGGATCTGAAGATCGCGATGCTGCGCGGCAACGTGCCGACGCGCGTCCGCAAGCTCGACGACGGCGAGTTCGACGCGATCATCCTCGCCGCCGCCGGCCTCACGCGCCTCGGCCTCGGCGAGCGCATCACGCAGCTCTTGCCGCTCGAGATCTCGATCCCCGCCGTCGCGCAGGGCGTGCTCGGCCTCGAGACGCGCAGCGACCAGCCCGAGGTCGCCGCGCTCGTCCGCCGCGCGCTGCATGATTCGGCCGAGGAGAAGAAGGTCGTCGCCGAGCGCACGTTCCTCTTGCGCATGGGCGGTAGCTGCTCGACCCCGCTCGCCGCCCACGCCGTGGCGGGGCCGGGCGACACGCTCCGCCTCCTCGGCATGTGCGGCATGCCGGACGGCTCCAAGGTGCTCAAGGCGGACGTGACCGGCCCGGCGAGCGACGCGCCCGCGCTCGGCAACGCGCTCGCCGAGCTCTTGCTCGGGCAGGGTGCCCGGGCGATCCTCGACGCCACGCGGGATTGAAGACCGTCCGCGTGGCCCCCGGGACGCCAGCCGCGGCCACGCGCTCCCGGCGTCCGGGCGGTTCGACTTCCCCGGACGCGGTGGTCCACGCTTATGGAACCGCTTCCGTACGCGTCGACGAGAAATTTTGCGCAGACCTCCCGCGCGACCTACGATCAACGCGCCGTGACCAACCTACGCCACCTGTCCTTTGCGCTCGTCGTGTTGACGGGCAGTGGTTGCGCCACGCAGTCGCAGACGCTCCGCGCCGACAATCGCAAGCTCGATCAGACCGTGACGGAGCTCCGCGACGATCGGCGCGCGCAGGACCGCAAGCTGCGCGATCTCGAGCACCAGCTCGATCAGCTGCGCGCCACGCAGGTGACGGCCGCGATCTCGACCGTCCCGCCCTTGCCCGTCGAGATCGTCGGCCCCGCGGGCAGCGTCGGCCCGGGCCAGCGGGTCGTCGGCATCGGCGACGACGGCACCGAGATCGTGTACGAGGGCGACGCGGCAGCCGGGAAGGTCGCCACGCTCGACGACGATCCACCCGAGGCGATGCCGCCGTCCCGCAAGCACGTGCGCGCGACGCAGGTCCCGGTGCCCGCGACCGCGCCGTCGGCCGATCTCGACAACGCGCCCGCCGTCGCGGATCGCAGCGAGGTCTCGCGCCATGTCCCCGTCGCCGCGCGCGGCAGCCACGCGCACGTGCGCACCGCGCCGGACCGCGACGCGCCGGGCGAGCGCGCCGCCCCGACCGACGCCGCGGGCGCGGCGGGGGCCGAATATCGCGCCGCCGTCGAGCTCCTCAAGAACGGCAAGTCCGACGACGCGATCGCCGCACTGCGCGCGTTCATCGTCCGCTTCCCGAAGCACGACTACGCCGACAACGCGCAGTACTGGCTCGGCGAGGCGTTCTACGCGAAGAAAGACTTCACCAAGGCGCTCGTCGAGTTCCGCGCGACGATCGAGACGTACCCGCGCGGCAACAAAGTCCCCGACGCGCTGCTCAAGGTCGGATACTGCTATCAGGCGCTCGGCCAGGCCGACAAGTCTCGCGCCGTGCTGGAGCAAGTCGTGAACCTCTACCCGAAGACCGAGCCCGCTGCGCTTGCCGCGAAGCGCCTGGAGACGCCGTGAAGCGCACACCTTTCGTCCTCGTCCCTGTCGCCTCCGTCGTCGGCCTCGCCCTCGCCGTGGCGCCCGCCGCCGCGCAGGTCAACAACGCCGGGCAGCCGGTCATGGCGCCGAACGTCGCCCCCGCGCCGGTCAACCTCGACCCGGCGGACAACAACCCGCTCACGGGCCCCGCGCCCGTCGCCGTGCCGCAGCAGCAGCAGGGCGCGAACGTGGTCATCGTCGGCCCCGACGGCCGCGTGACGAACACCGGCGCCGGCCAGGCCTCCGGCCCCACCGGCTACTACTTGAGCGGCGGCGATCGCGGCGACGACCAGGACCAGCCCGGCCAGATCCACAGCGGTCCCGTGCCCGAGCTCCACGTCGTCCGCTCGGGCGACACGCTCTGGGACATCTGCTGGTACTACTTCAACGACCCGTGGCAGTGGCCGAAGGTCTGGTCGTACAACGCGCAGATCACCAACCCGCACTGGATCTATCCGGGCGATCTCGTCCGCCTCTTGCCGCGCGGCGCATTCACGGCGCCGGCGGATAACGCCAAGCCCGAGGTCAAGCCGGACAACCTGCCGGCGCCGACGAGCAAGCTCGAGGTCGGCCTGCGTCAGGTCGCGTTTGTCGAGCAGAGCAACCTCGACAAGTCGATCGTCGTCGACGGCTCGGTCGACGAGAAGCAGCTGCTCGGCGACGGCGACTCCGTCTACCTGAGCTACCCGCAGGACAAGCCGCCCGCGGTCGGCCAGCGCTATTCGATCTACGTCCCCGGCAAGCCGGTGAAGGCGAACGGCAAGGTCGTCGGCGCGTACGTGCACATCCTCGGCATCATCAAGGTCGTCAGCGTCAAGCAGGACAAGCGCGCCCGTGGCGTCATTGTCGAGGCGAACCAGGAGATCGAGCGCGGCGCCCTCGTCGGTCCTCTGGTCAAGACGTACCGCACCGTGCCGCCGAAGGCGCCGAACGTCGACGCGCAGGGCAACGTCGTCGCGATGCTCACCGCCGATCAGCTCATCGGTCAGGGCGAGCTCATCATGGTGGACCTCGGCAAGGACTCGGGCCTCGAGGTCGGCAACCGGATGTTCGTCGTGCGGCGCGGCGACGCGCTCGCGCCGAACATGCACCTCAACGTCGCGCAGGACGACCGCCGGTTCCCGGCTCGCGCCCTCGGCGAGGTGGTGATCGTCGAGGTGGGTGACCACATCTCGGTGGGCCTCATCACCCTCGCCGTGATGGAGATGAGCGTGGGCGACATCGTGATGATGCAGAAGTCGGCCCAGTAGCGACCTATATAATGTAGCGGCACGGGGTCACCGGAAATTGCCTGTCGTAAGTGGCTGAAACTGCTCGCTTGCTGACGTCCTCACTTGACGCGAGCGAACGGGGTGGCTATTTGCTTCCCCCCTGTGACCCTCGCGTTCATCTCACCTGACCGGCTCCCGCCGCGCGCCGTGGCGGCAGGCTGGCGCCACGCGCTGCACGTCCGCGGCGCGCTGGGCACGGGGCCGGCGGTGGCGCTCGTCGGCGCTCGCGCCGCGACCCAGCCGGGCATGGCGCGGGCCCATCACCTCGCGAAGCACCTCGCCGCGCAGGGCGTGATGATCGTCTCCGGTGGCGCGCTCGGTATCGATGGCGCGGCGCATCGCGGCGCGCTCGCCGGCGGGGGCCGCACGCTCGTCGTGCTCGGCAGCGGCCTCGATGTCCTCTATCCGCGGCGTCACGCGCCTCTGTTCGAGGAGATCGTCGCCGCGGGCGGGGCGCTCGTCAGCATGTTCCCGCTCGGTCAGGGGCCGCGGCCGGGGACGTTTCCCGCGCGCAACCCCCTGATCGCGGCCCTCGCGGATGCGGTGGTCGTCGTGGAGGCGGACGTGAGGTCGGGCTCGTTGTCCACGGCCGATGCGGCCCGCAAGCTCGGCCGACCGGTCGCCGCGTGGCCGGGGAGCCGCGGCTGCGCGAGCCTCCTCGCGACCGGCGCGGCCATCGTCGAGAGCACGGCCGACGTCGACGCTCTCCTCGCCGGTACGCCGCGCTTCGCGGTGCCCGCGCAGCTCGACCTCGATCCGATCGCCGCGCGGGTGGCGGCGGCGCTGCGTGCAGGGGCGCGCGGCGTGGATGGCGTGGTGGTGGCGACCGGCTTGAGCGTGCGCGAGGTGTTGCGCGCGCTCCCTGCGATCGAAGGCACTTTCTCCGGGAGGCAGTCGTGAATACCCAGACCGACGACAAGACGCGACGCAAGCCGGCCAAGCCGGCCCCGGTGGCAGCGGCCAAGGACAGCGAGACCAAGGCCAAGCCCGCGGCGAAGGCGAAGCCGGCGGGGAAGTCCGCGGCCAAGCCGGCGGCAAAGGCCAAGGCCGGCAAAGCCGACAAGGCCGACAAGGCCGCGGCGAAGGAAGCGAAGACCGCCAAGCCGGTCAAGGCCACCGCCGCGCCGTCCGTCGACGCGAAGGCGGAAGCGCCGGCCGCGCCGAAGAAGTTTGGCCGCGGGAAGCTGACGAAGGCCGAGAAGAAGGCGAAGGCGAAGATCGACGCGGCGGAGGCGGCCGAGATCGAGAAGGAGGTCGTCCGCAAGCCCAAGAAGGTGAAGCCGGGCTCGGCGCTCGTGGTCGTCGAGTCGCCGGCGAAGGCGAAGACCATCGCGAAGTACCTCGGCGCGGGCTACGTCGTGAAGGCGTCGGTCGGTCACGTGCGCGACCTGCCGAAGTCGAAGATCGGCGTCGATCTCGAGAGCGGCCAGTTCGAGCCGAGCTACGAGGTCATCGAGGGCAAGAAGAAGGTCGTGGCGGAGATCCGCAAGGCCGCCCGCGAGAACGAGATCGTCTACCTCGCGAGCGATCCGGATCGCGAGGGCGAGGCCATCGCGTGGCACCTCTCCGAGGAGATCAAGGACGTCAACACGAACTTCAAGCGCGTGTTGATCAACGAGATCACGAAGAAGGGCGTCACCGCCGCGATCGCCGCCCCGCGCGAGATCGACATGGACAAGACGATGGCGCAGCAGTCGCGCCGCATCCTCGACCGGCTCGTCGGCTACGAGATCAGCCCGATCCTGTGGAACAAGGTCCAGCGCGGCCTCTCCGCCGGTCGCGTGCAGTCCGTCGCCGTCCGCATGGTGTGCGAGCGCGAAGAGCTGATCAAGGCGTTCATCCCCGAGGAGTACTGGTCGGTCGACGTGACGTGTCGCGCCGAGCAGCCGCCGCCGTTCGAGGCCCGCATCTGGCGGTTCCACGGCGAAAAAGCCGAGCCGAAGACGAAGGACCAGGCAGACGCGATCGCGGCCGAGCTGCAGGCCGGCCCCGCCGTCGTGTCGTCGGTCGACAAGAAGGAGCGCCGCAAGAAAGCGCAGGCGCCGTTCATCACGTCGCGTCTCCAGCAGGACGCGGCTCGCAAGCTGCGGTTCTCCGCGAAGCGCACCATGGCCCTCGCGCAGCGGTTGTACGAAGGCGTCGAGCTCGGCGAGGAGGGCCCGACCGGCCTCATCACCTACATGCGTACCGACTCGACGCGTGTCTCGGACGACGCGATGACGGCGGTCCGCGCCCACATCGTCGAGACGTACGGCGCCGACTACCTGCCCGAGGCGCCGAACACGTACGGCAACAAGGAGCGCGCGCAGGACGCCCACGAGGCGATCCGGCCGACGCTGCTCGAGTGGCCGCCGGAGAAGGTCGCGCTCGGCCTCGCCGCCCACCCCGAAGGGCCGGAGCTCGTGAAGCTCTACACGCTCATCTGGCAGC
The DNA here is from genome assembly GCA_025353585.1 of Deltaproteobacteria bacterium. Taxonomy (GTDB): domain Bacteria; phylum Myxococcota_A; class Polyangia; order Haliangiales; family Haliangiaceae; genus JABFXX01. Next base: position 1,066 of record JANXOM010000185.1, on the reverse strand, counting down.
GGTTCGTGGCGTCGCAGATGGTGCCCGCCGTGTACGACGCGACCACGATCGACATCGACCGCGGCGCGGCGCAGCTCCGCGCGACCGGCCAGGTGATGAAGTTCCCCGGCTACACGAAGGTCTACGAGGTCGCCGAGACCGACGACGCGAAGGCCGAGGCCGCGGACGCCGCGGATCGCCTGCTGCCGCCGCTCGAGGTCGGCGACGTGGTCACGCTCGAGAGCGTCCGCCCCGAGCAGCACTTCACGCAGCCGCCGCCGCGGTTCTCCGAGGCGTCGCTCGTCAAGGAGCTCGAGGAGAAGGGCATCGGGCGCCCGTCGACGTACGCGTCGATCATGTCGACCATCGTCGACCGCGGCTACGTCGAGAAGAAGGAGGCGCGGTTCTGGCCGACCGAGCTCGGCATCCTCGTCAACGGTCTGCTCGTGGAGAGCTTCCCCGAGATCGTGAGCAGCGAGTTCACGTCCGCGATGGAGACCAAGCTCGACAAGGTCGAGGAGGGCTCCGAGGACTGGCGCCACCTGCTCGGCGGGTTCTACGACCCGTTCAAGCTGGAGCTCGAGAAGGCGAAGACCGAGATGCGCGACGTCAAGCGCGAGGAGATCGCCACCGAGTGGATCTGCGAGAAGTGCGGCAAGCCGATGGTGATCAAGTGGGGGCGCAACGGCAGCTTCCTCGCGTGCCAGGGCTACCCGGAGTGCCGCAACACGATGGAGGTCGTCAAGAACCTCGACGGCACGTGGGAGAAGGTCCCGCCGCAGACCACGGACGAGGTCTGCGAGACGTGCACGAAGCCGATGACGATCAAGCGCGGCAAGTTCGGTAGCTTCCTCGCGTGCACCGGTTACCCGGACTGCAAGACGACCAAGGCCATCTCGCTCGGCGTGAAGTGCCCGCGGCCCGGCTGCGGCGGCTACCTGGCGGAGAAGCGATCGCGGCGCGGCAAGCCGTTCTACGGCTGCTCCAACTGGAAGAAGAAGGAGTGCGACTTCGTGTCGTGGGACAAGCCGATCCCGCAGCCGTGCCCGGCCTGCCAGGCCAAGTTCGTGGTCAAGAAGGAGAACAA
>JANXOM010000063.1 GCA_025353585.1 Deltaproteobacteria bacterium | reverse complement strand
ACGGCGCGCCTCGTCCGCCCGCACTGCCATCGGCCGTGTGGATCAACAAGCCCAAGACAGGAGCCGATGCTCAGCCCGCGATCGATTCACTAAACTAATGCTCTCCGGTGTCTCAAACTCGTTGACAGGTTCCGCTGGTCGCGGCAGCTGACGAGCACGCCCCCCCGTCCGTCCCGGCCACGAGCGCGGCCGGTCGTGCCTGGAAGGTCACGGTCAAGCTCGACTGGACGTTGTTGTTCGGTCCCGGTGCGGGCGGCTCGGTGTCTGTCGAGGTCGACCACCAGGAGGTCATAGCGATGGGGCTGGCGACCCGGCTCGCTCCAGCGTTTCGGGACCTCCTGCTCTCCGGGGCCAACTCGGCGGACAAGCCGCTCAATCTTGGAGCCGAACTTGGCTACAACTATTTTCTGCGTCCCGAACGCCACTGGTGGTTCGTCGGCGGGCTGTTCAGTTACGACCAGTATCGCCGCGACGGTCGATCGAACTTGAACGCGCTTTACGTCGTGCCACGTGCCGGCGTGCGGGTTCCGTTGGGATCGCGATTTTTCATCGAGCCTTCAATCGGTGTCGCGCTGCGCCTGATCTCGTCAGGACCGGTCAACGGGCTCGATGCCCGGCGCATGGCCCCCGTCGTTCTACTACCCCTCGGCGTCGAGTGGTAGTCCCGGGTCCTGCCGACCTGCGCGACGATCTCGTTGTCGAACCGTGGGGATGGCTGGCATAGCATCGGACGTATGACGCTCGAGCGTGTCAGCTTCACGGTCGAACCGACCGCCGCGCCGTCCGATGATGGGGATGGCTTCGACGCCGCCGGGTCGTGGTAGCGCGGGCGCGCACCGGCCCGTTCACGCCAGACGGCGAACCTCGATGACCGACTGGCTGACGCGCTGGCCCTCGCGATGGATGCGCACCTGAAGCGTCGCGCCGTCAACTTCCGCACGCGCGTCCCGAGCGCGCGCGACTCGAGCCCGTGGCCACCGATCCTCGGATTGTCTCGCGGCGAGCGGGCCGCCGTACGGGTCCATGCCCGCCATCGACTCGGGCGTCGGACGCTGGTTCGCCGCTTTGTCGTGGCGGCGGATGAACGCGATGAACCACCGCGGCAGCGTCACCCACCTCGGTGATGGGGGCGCCGTCGTCGGTCAGCTCCTCGAAGCCGAGAACGTTCGCGCCGACGGGCGCATCGCCTTGGAGAGAGAACCCGATCCGCATAGCTATCCTGATGACCGCCTCGCGGTGAGTCGATTCTCGCGCGCCGTCGCGCGCGACGGCCAGGCGCGGCGAAGTCCGCGGCCGGGAGGGACGGACGAAGACGCAACGAAGCCAGCGCGTGCGAGGCGGTGCGAGAGCGGAGCACGGCGAGTGGTCACCGGGGCCCGAGTACCGCGCGGCCACTGCAATCTTCCGGTGAGCGCTTCGTAACGTAGTAAACGGCGATGACGCCCGAGGCAAACGTCCGCGACGACCGCAGCTCGAGCCTCACGCGCTTCTCGACGTGCGCGAACAGCGGGAGGCCAGCTCCGAGGAGCGTCAGGCGCCACTCGTCCACGAGGTCCGCCGCCGCCAGCGCGTGGGTCAGCGTCGGGCTCGCGAAGATCGTGATGTCGCCGTCCGCGTCTGCTTCTCCGCGCGGAGCGCTCCGACAATGTCATCGCCGACCACGCGCCACGCTGTTCTTCGCTGCGGCCAGCGTCCTCGACGCGACGAGCTTCGCGACATCGCGATCCCCGCCGGCGTGCCCGCGCGCGTGTGGCTCGTGTCCACGGTCGCCATCAGCGGGTCGAGGGGATCGCGAGGCCGGCGTCGTGACCGATGAAGCTCATGTCCCCGCCGGGGCCGGCCGTGAAGCCGTCGAGCGGGAGATGAGCGAGCGAGATGAGGTTGCGCATGCTTCGTCCGTTCGGGACGGCGACGTACATCCCGTCCCGCGATCGACTGACCGGCGGGAAAACGATTCGCGATTACCTTCGACCGGATGGCGATGTAAGACGATCAGGGCTCGACGAGGATACGCAGGTCGACCTCGAGCGTGCCGCCGAGGATCTCCGCGAAGCGCCGGGTCACCGCGATCGCCTCGGCGGCCGAAGCGAGGCGCATCACCGTGAAGCCGCCGATCAGCTCCTTCGACTCGGCGAACGGCCCGTCGACGATGGCGAGCTGGTTTTGGGCGAACCGGAGCCGCTTCCCACTACGGCTCGGCTCGAGGTGCTCGTCGGTGACGCCGAGCACGCCCGCCGTTCCCATCTCGGTCTTGAGCCGGGTCAGCTCCGCCTTCTGCTTCGCGCTGCGGGTGCCCGCCTCGCTCGCGGCGTCGGCCTTCTCGATCAGCAGGAAGCGGAGCGGCGCGGCGGTCGGCTTCGGCATCAAGCCGAGGTCCCACGGCTCGTTGATCGCGCCGAGCTCGAGCTCGCCGTCGCCGAGGAGCTTGCCGTAGCGCTCCGCCCAGCCGATCGCCTCGTCCTTCGTCGCGACGCTGAGGAGCAGCAGCGCGTGCGGGAGCTCGTGCTCGCCGGTGTACGGGCCGTGCTTCACGCTCGCCAGCTGACCGTCCCGAAACGTCAGCCGCGTGCGGTTGGCGCTCTTGCCGAGCCCGGCGCCATCGAGGAACACGCCCTTCTCGGCGTACCCACCGATGAACGCGCCCATCTGCTCGATGAGCTCGTGCGGCGGCACCTCGCCGGCTTCGGTCGCCGCGTCGTGCTTGTGCATGATGAGTGAGCGTCCGGTCGACAGCACCCGAGTCTTGCGCCGCGCGCCGCCTCGCTCGGCTTGATGACGCTCGACTCTCGTCGGATGGCCACATCACGACTGCCTGACCCGAACGACGTCTGGACGCCGGCCACGGCACGCCAGATCCTCGACTTCTGCGCCGCGAGTGGCGAGCCGCTCGCGGTCTGTGCGCGCAGGCTCGGCGTCACGCCGATGCGGCTCTACTGGTGGAAGAAG
>JANXOM010000058.1 GCA_025353585.1 Deltaproteobacteria bacterium | reverse complement strand
ACGAACGTGATCGCGTCCCCCATGAATGACCACGGCTGTCTCGGTCCGACGACCGAGCAGATCCGCGCCGAGATCGCCGATGGCAGCCCGGCCCTTCGCGAGCTCGCGGAGCGATTCGCGAACACGGCCGATCTCGCCGCGTGGTTTCGTACGTTGCCGCAACGGGACGACGACGGAATTCCCGGCGACGGCCCGAAGGTCGATGCCTGTCGACCTGCACAACGCCTGCGCTTCGATGCGACCGACCCGAATTGCTTCGAACGCTCGGCGCGGTTCGTCGGCGCGGCGGAGCTGATCGATCCCGACCACGTCTACCGCCTCGCCACGATCTCGACGCCGAACGGGCTACACACCTTCCCGACCTGCGATGGTGAGCCCGTCGTGCTCGATCCCAAGGGCGTGCGCAATACACCGCGTGTCGCCCCTTCGACGACCGACAACGCGACGCGGCGCCTGCGCATTCAGCGCCTGATGGGAACCGACGAGACGAAGGGTGTACGCGGCGACCTCGCGCGTGCGCGCCGCGCCAAGGAGCTCGGCCACACCTCCTGGGTCCACGGCGAGCCGATCGACGACGCGATCGCGACGTACGAGAAGGCGCTCGAGCGCTATCAGGCCACGCTCGACCAGCTGGACGTCGAGGACGACGAGCAGGGGAGTGGCGCGCGTAACGGAACCTGCGCCCGCCCGATGGTGCTCACGCCGACGCAGGCAATCGATTGGATCGCCGACCTCGCCCGTGCGCGTGTCGAGTCGCTGCCCAGGATGCTGCCTCACGTGAACCGCGGCCATCGCGCGATGCGCGCGGCGCTGCTCATGCTGCCGATCTGCGTCGGCGATGCGCAGGCCGTCGCCCTCGTGCTGGCGCTCGCCGAGCGTGAGGCACGTGACTACGGCATGCCCGCGGTCAAGGTCGTTCACTCCACGGCGCGGGCGCTCGACTCGATCGACCGCCTCGCGGCGGAGCGCACGACCGCGCCGACGCGCAACTTCGCTCCACTCGCATCCCTCGCACTCGGCATGCTCAACGACAAGAATGTGCAGTCCTGGCTTGGCGCGGTCACCCGCGTCGGTGGACGGGTTCTCGGCGGAGCAGGCGTCGAGGTGCTCAAGTCTCAACTCGCCAGCGTCGGCGTGAGCCAGCCGATTCTCTCCGCGTTCGAAAAGGAGCTGAATCGCGAAGGGCTGACGCTCGGCGCGATCAGCAAGCCGTCGCCGATGCCGGGGTCACTCGACGCGATGACGCCGCAGGCGCTCGCCGGTCGCTGGCTCGCACAGAAGCTCTAACTATCCCTCCGTCGGCGCGCTCGCGTCGACGCCAGTTTTTTAGCCGTCCGCATTTCGCGGCGCGGCCCCCACGCGCTCGCCTCGCGAGCCGAAGGAGTCCTCATGTCTGCGTCTCGTTCTGTCACTCGTTCTGGTCGCGCGAAGAAGAAGGCCGGTTCCGCGCTCGCCGCGTCGAAGGCCCCCTGGCTCGACGGCGACATCGACTACGGACCGGCCGCCACGGCGGCGCGCGATCTCGCCACGTGGGCGCTCGATCTCGCCGAGCGCGATGTCGGCGACTGGCCGGAGGCGCGCAAGCGCATCCGCAACACGCGCCGCTTCGTCCTCGCGCGGATCGCCGGCAAGGACCGTCACATGCCGGTCGAGGACGTGATCTTCACGGCGAGCTTGCTCGCGCGGATCTTCGACGACGACCTCGACCTCGATGTCGCCGACGCGTTCGAGATCTTCGGCGCGCTCGAGCTGCCGACCGATGTCGTGCCGGTCCGCGCGCCGACGCGCGGGCAGCCGATGTCTCCGCGTTCGTTCGTGCCGCCGCAGCTGCGGCTCTGCGACGAGTGCGGCCACGTCCACGAGTTCGGCCACCACTTCGGCTACCGCAACGCCGCCTGATCGAACCAGGAGTCTCAACCGCAGGAGCATCCCCATGAAGAAGAAACCGCATCGTCATCATCCCAAGCGCAACAAGCCCTCGCGTCCTCGCAACGCCGCGACGGGGCTCGCACCGGCGGCGCCGCGTGCACGCGCACGCAGCATCACGCGCGCGACGCCCCCCGACTGGAAGACCATCGCCGCCGCGGTCGCCGGTGGCGCCGGTAGTGCCGCGCTCGGTGGCCTCGTCGTCAACCAGCAGATCCTCTCGCCGGAGGCCGTCGGCATCGGACTGATGCTCGGCGGAGGCGCCACGGCGTACTTCTCCGACGGCACGCCGCGGATCGTCGGCACGAGCATCGCCGCCGCGGGCGCCGGCCAGTTCGCGCTCGCGCTCATGAACAAGCGCGCGCTGAAGGCGCACGGCCAGGCGAACCCGTCGCCCGCGCCGGCCCCGGCGCAGCTTCCCGCGCCTCCCGCCGTGCCGCGGCAGAGCGCGAACACGGGCGGAATGGTGGTGGACATGTTCCGCGATGCCGCGAACGACCTCGATCTCGTCGAGGACGAGTGGCGGTATGGCGTGCGCGACGCCATGCCGGGCGACGGAGGAGAGCCGATCGTCATCGATCTCGACGAAGCGGCGTAACGAGGAGAACGGATCGGAGCCTGGGTTCGCGCGAGCGGCCATGGCCGCCGCAACTGAAAGGAATCCTATGGACTACGATGTCATTTTTGCTGGTGACGA
>JANXOM010000055.1 GCA_025353585.1 Deltaproteobacteria bacterium | reverse complement strand
CTCGGGCTCGAGCAAAGCGAACGTCGAGAGCCCGGCGTACCCGGCCCCGAGATCGTCGATCGCGATCCGGAAGCCGAGCTCGCGCAGCTCGGCGACGCGGTAGCGGAGATCGATCTGCCCCTCGAGCGACGTGCGCTCGGTGATCTCGAGGACCACGCGGTTCGCCACGCGCGACAGCGGCGCGAACGGCGAGGTGAGCTGCTTGTCGAACAGATCGAGCAGGTGGAGGTTGATGAACACGATGCCGCGCGCGGGGGGGGAGTCGGCGATCACCTTCGCGCAGTTCGCGCGGACCGCGCGGCCGAGCGTGGTGATCCGCTCGAGGCGCTCGGCGGCATCGAGGATCGCGCCGGGATGCGGCAGCGACTTGTCGGTCGAGCGCAGCAGCGCCTCGTACGCGAACCGCCCGCGGTTCGACGCGTGGACGATCGGCTGGAAGTGCATCGTCAGCCCGGCGAGGCAGCGATTGAGCTTCTCCTCGAGCTCGCGCAGCTGATCGGGGCTCTCGCCCTTGTCGAACAGCGCCTGCGAATCGGTGCCGTTGGGGAACGACGGGTGCGGATCGGAGGTGCCAGCGCGCATGCTCGGCGCGGGTGGCGCCGAGGTGACGGGCGAGGGTGGCTTCTCGTCTTTACTGCTCGATGAAGCCACGCCTCGATCGTACACAGCGATCCACCCGGCGCAAGGGTGGCAGTGTGGGCTAGCAGAGCCTGCGTAGGTGTTCGCGGAACTCGGCGACGACGAGCGACGCCGGGTGCTTGTCGAGCTCGCTCTCGAGCAGATCGTCGACGATCGGCAGCTCGAGCACGAGCCGGTACATCATCAGACACGCGCGCGTGGACAGCGGCACGAAGCGCGCCTCGCCGGCGAGCACGACGTTCGAGCTCTTCGGCGTGCTCCACGCCACCGACTTTGCCTCGGCGTTGTACGTGTACTCGAGCGTGTAGCCGAGCGATCCCCGCTCCAGCTTGCGGGTGAACGCGACCCGCTCCGGACGCCCGTCCATCGTGCGCGTGATGATCCGGGCGGTCTGGACGATCGGCAACCAGCGCGGGATCTCGACGGCGTCGGCGAAGACCTCGTACGCCACACCCGCGTTCACCGACAGCGTCGTCGAGACCTCGCTCGAGAGCGGAACAACCTCTTGGGCATATGCGACGGCGGTGGCCATGGGTCCGGACTCCTTGTGAAAGCTGTCTGAACCTAGAGCAACAGCGATACCAGCGCGCGGCGACCAGGTTACGGGCAGTTGCGACGCGGCTACCCGACCACTCGACTAGCCGTTGGCGTGATCGGTGGTCGTTACTTCGAGACCCCAGCTGGTTGGCACAGTGGGCACATCCAGGTCCAGCGGGGCGGATCGCCGAGCGAGGCGACCTGCAGCAAACTGCTGCACCTGCGACACGGCTGGTGACTGCGACCGTAGACCTGAAAGTCGCCGCGCGCGCCGATCTGCATGAGGCGCCGGGCCTCGGTGTACAGCGCGACGAGCTGATCGTCGGTGAGGGATACGACCGGGGTACGGGGATCGACGCCGCAGAGAAACAGCGTCTCGTTCTTGTAGATGTTGCCGATGCCGGCGGCGATCCGCTGGTCTAGGAGGACGTCGCAGATCCGGCGGGTCGGGTGCGCGCGGGCGCGCGCCGCGAGCTCCCGGCCATCGAAGACGTCGCCCAGCACGTCCGGGCCGAGCGCGGCGACCGCCATCCCGCGCTGGGCGCCACGCCGCGGCGAGATCTCGACCGTGCGGGCGTCACGCCACAGACAGCTCGCGCCGGTGAGGACCAGCGCGAGCGATGCGCGGCCCGGCGACATCCGGCCGAGCGTGCGTTCGCCCTCCGCGCGCGGGATCACCCGGAAGCCCCCGCGGATGCCGCGATGGACGCGGAGCTCGGTGCCGTCGTCCAGGCTGATCGTGAGGTGCTTGCCGTACGGCGTGACCGCGAGGATGGTCCGCCCGGCGAGATCGCGCTCGAGCCCCTGCGTGGTCACCCGCTCGATCGACTGGCCGACGAGCGGCGCGAGCGTCACGGCGTCGCGGCGGATGCTGTCGCCCTCAGGCATCGTCGCCGTCGTCGGGCTCGGGCTCGGGCTCGGGGTGAGAGACGATCGACGTCGCGCGGATCACGAGCCCCCGATAGTCGATGCGCGCGTTCGCGAGCCCGCGCGCGAACGGCGACTCCGCCGCGGCGACGCCGTCGATCGTCTCGATCAGCAGCTCGCGCCGGCGCGTCTTGCCCGCGAGCTGCGGCAGGCCGACCGCGAGCGCGAGCGCGACGGTCTCGGGCGGCAGCGCCGCGGTGGCGACGCGCTTCGCCTTCGGCTCGACCCACACGGCCAGCGCGCCATCGACGAGGATCGCGGACGCGCCGACGCGCCGCGCGGGCCGCGCGTCCGGATCGACGAGCGGCGGCCAGGGCAGGGCGCCACCCCACGCGAGCGCGGGATCGACCGCGGCGAGCACGGCCACGATCTGGGCCTGGCCGCACGGCGGCTCGCGCAGGCGATCGATCGCGCCCGGCCACGCGAACTGCGCGCCCTCGAGGCTGTCGACGAAGTAGCCGCGGCGCACGCTGCCGGCGTCCTCGAGCGCGCGGAACACGTCGCTGACGGCCGCGAACCCGCCCGGCGTCTCGTCGGCGCGCGCGCCCGGACGGCTCGCGATGCCCCAGCGCGAGAGCAGGCCGTTCGCCTGCGCCAGGCCGCGCGCGGTGCCGGTGGGCGGCGGCCCGAGCGACTCCACGAGCGACCAGCGGCCGCCGAAGCTCGCGTAGGCCGAGCCGCGCCGCGAGGCCGGGGCGCCGAGCGACCGCAGCGGCGCGAACGTGTCGTTCGTGAGGAGGCCGGCCCACACGAGGTCCCACAGCGCCGCCGCCACGCTGCCGCGCTCCTGCTTGCCGACCGCCGTCTCGATCGCGACGAGGAACGACGCGCCGGACGCGCGCAGGTGGGCGAGGATCGCGTCGTGGAGCGGGGACGGGTTCGCGAGCGGCTGCGGGTCCGGCGCCAGCGCGCGGGCCCGCTCCCGCGCCACGAGGATCACGCGGCCGTCCTTGGTCCCGAGCGCGCCGGAGCCGATCCACGCCAGCTCGCCGGCCGCGCCGAGCTCGTCGAGCATGCGCGGGTGGTAGTCGAGGACGCGCGCGGGCAGGATCCGCCGCTCGAGCTCGGTGAACGGCAGGGCCACGCCCTCGAGCCGCGTGATCGCGTCGCGCAGGGCGCCGAGGCCGCGGCGCGGCGCATCGAGGCCGTGCCAGCGCGGGAGGAACGCGGCGTACGCGGGCCCGTCGACGGGCGCGATCTGCGAGCGGAGCTTGAACAGCGTCCGTCGGCGGATCTGCCGCAGGACGTCGGGGTCGCACGAATCGATGCTGCCGATGCCCTGCGCCTTGCTCGTGATCGGCCGCATCGGCCCGCGGTCGAGCTGGCCGCGCGCCTCCATCAGCGTCAGGATCGTCTCGATCTGCGCCGGCGGGACGCCCCAGCGCGCCGCGGGCCCGACCGCGATGAACGGCGCGTGCGTGCGGGCGTACCGCGCCACCAGCGACTCGAGCGGCGCCGTGGCCGGCTCGAGCAACGCCGCGGGGAGGCCGCCCGGCAGCGCGATGCCGAGGCCGTCGCGATAGCGCGCCGCGTCCTCGGCCGCGATCCAGCGCTCGGCGCCCGCGATGCGCACCTTGGCGATCCGGCGCGTCCGGTCGAGCTGGGCCAGCGCCTCCGCGCGGTCGAAGTCCGGCTCGCTGCGCGCGGCCAGCTCGGCGTCGTCGAGGTCGCCGATCCGCCGCAGCACGTCGTGCAGCTCGTCGGCGTCGCGCGCGCGGCGGCCGTCGGCGAGCAGCTGCAGCTCGCGCTCGACCTCCTCGAGCACGTCGGCGTCGAGCAGGTCGCGCAGCTCGCCGCCGCCGATCAGCTCCCGCAGGAGCGCGCGGTCGAGGGTCAGCGCCTGCGCCTTGCGCTCGGCGAGCGGCGCGTCGCCCTCGTAAAGGAACGCCGCCACGTAGTCGAACACCAGCGACCGCGCGAACGGCGACGCGCTGCTCGTCTCGGCCGCCTCGACGCGCACGGCGCGCGAGCGGATCTGCCCGAGCAGCTCGGTCAGCGCGGGGACATCGAACACGTCGCGCAGGCACTCGCGATACGTCTCGAGCGTGATCGGGAACGCCGGGTACTGCAGCGCCACCCCCATGAGCTGCTGCGCGCGCAGCCGCTGGGCCCACAGCGGCGTCCGCTGCCCGGGCCGCCGCCGCGGCAAGAGCAGCGCGCGGGCCGCGTTCTCGCGGAAGTGGCTCGCGAACACGCTCGACCGCGCCAGCTCCGCGACGAGCGCGTCCTCGACATCCTCCGGCTCCGGAATCAACAGGTCGTCCTCGGGCAGCGCATCGCCATCGGCGAACCGGAGCGCGATGCCGTCGTTCGTCCACAAGGGGTGCACGCTGTAGCCGAGCTCTTGCTCGAGCTTGCGCGCGATGACGAGCGCCCACGGCGCGTGCACGCGGCTGCCGAACGGCGACAGGATGCACACCCGCGGATCGCCGAGCTCGTCCCGGAAGCGCTCGATCGTGATGGCGCGATCCGTGGGCACGGCGCCGGTCGCCGCGCGCTGATTCTCGAGGTAGCGCGCGAGGTTATCGGCCGCGTTCGCGTCGAGCCGGTAGTCGCTGCGCAGCCACGCGCGCGCCGCCTCCGGGTTCGTCGCGAGCCGCGCGTCGAGGTCGCCGCAGAACGCGCCGAGCGCGCGCCCGAGCTCGATCGGCCGGCCGGGGCCTTCGCCGCGCCAGAACGGCATCTTGCCGGGCTCGCCGGGCGCCGGGCTCACGATGACGCGGTCGCGCGTGATGTCCTCGATCCGCCACGTGGACGCGCCGAGCAGGAACGTCTCGCCCTTGCGGCTCTCCGCGACCATCTCCTCGTCGAGCTCGCCGATGCGCGGGCCGTCGCCGATGTGCACCGCGAACGTGCCGCGGTCCGGGATCGTGCCGCCCGACACGACGCTCAGCATCCGGGCGCCCTTGCGGGGCGTCAGCACGTCGGTCTGGCGGTCCCAGGTCAGGCGGGGCCGCAGCTCGGCGAACGCGTCGCTCGGATAGCGCCCGGCGAGCATGTCGATGACGCCGACGAGCACCGTCCGCGACAGCTCGCGGTAGCTCGCCGCGCGGTGGATCACGCGCTCGAGCTGGTCGACCTGCCACGGATCGACGGCCACCATCGCCACGATCTGCTGGGCCAGCACGTCGAGCGCGCTGTCCGGGACGCGGATGCTCTCGACCTCGCCATCGAGCATGCGGCGCGCGACCACGGTCGCCTCCAGCAGGTCGCCGCGGAACTTCGGCAGGATCCGGCCGCGGCTCGTGCCGCCGACGTGGTGGCTCGCGCGCCCGATGCGCTGCAGGCCGCGCGAGACCGAGCCCGGCGACTCGAGCTGGATCACGAGGTCCACGGCGCCCATGTCGATGCCGAGCTCGAGCGAGCTGGTCGCGGTGATGGCGCGCAGGCGGCCGGCCTTGAGCGACTCCTCGATCTCCACCCGGGCGTGCCGCGCGACCGAGCCGTGGTGCGCGCGGACGAGCTCGACGCCCTCCGGCGTGAGCCCGAGCGACGCCGCCAGCTCGGTCAGCGCCTGCGCGACGCGCTCGGCGAGCCGCCGCGAGTTGACGAACACGATGGTCGTCCGGTGCTCGAGCACCAGGTCGAGGAGCTTCGCGTAGATGACGGGCCACATCCCGCCGCCGCGCTCGCCGCGTTCGCGGGGCGTCAGCTCGATCAAACCGCGCCGCCCTTCGGCAGCGCTGCCGGCGTGGGCGGCGCCCACACCGTCGAGGCCGGACCCGGGCACGGCGACCGCGACCTCTTTGGCGCCGCGGCGCTTGCTGCGGACCGGAGGCGGCGAGGGCGTCTCCATGTCGACGGTCGGCACCACGATCTCGAGGTCCAGCGACGGCCGCGCGCCGGCGTCGACGATCTCGACCGGCCGGTCCCCGCCCAGATATCGAGCCACTTCGCTAAGTGGACGCTGGGTGGCGGACAGGCCGATCCGCTGCGGCTCGGGCTTGCCGCCGCCGGTCACGAGCGCGGACAGGCGCTCCAGCGACAGCGCCAGGTGGATGCCGCGCTTGGTCGTGGCGAGCGCGTGGATCTCGTCGATGATCACGGTGTCGACCGCGCGCAGGCGGTCCCGGGCGCGGCCCGCGAGCAAGAGGTACAGCGACTCGGGGGTCGTGATCAGGACCTGGCCCGGGTGCCGGCGCTGGCGCTCGCGGTCCTTGGGCGGCGTGTCGCCGGTCCGCACGTCGACCGTGACGCCGGTGGCGGCGCCGAGGCGCTGGAGGCCGGCGAGCGGCGCGCGCAGGTTGCGCTCGATGTCGTACGCGAGCGCCTTGATCGGCGAGATGTACAGGACGCGGGTGCCGCCGTCGTCCGGCGGCGAGGGATCGCGCGCGAGCCGATCGAGCGCGAAGAAGAACGCCGCAAGCGTCTTGCCGCTGCCCGTCGGCGCGAGCATGAGCGTGTGGTGGCCCGCGGCGACCGCGGTCCAGCCGCGGTTCTGGACGGGCGTCGGCTCGCCCAGCGAGCTCCGGAACCAGGCCCTCGCGGGCTCGGTGAACAACGCCAGCGCGTCAGGATCGGACACCGGGGCGGACCTTAGCCGGGAAACGGGGATCCGGCCGTAAGTCCTGGCAATCCCTCCCTTCGAACTATCGTTGAGTTGACATAACATGGATTCTGCGACGTGATTTGGGTAAGCTCTACTTGTTCGAGGGCCGGCGCGCTACTTACCGCAGAGACGCTAAGCCCCCAGATACGCCCGCAGAGCGTGAGGAGCAGATCCGGATGGGTTGGCGCGCCGAATTTATCGGCGCGACCATGGATGCGGATGCCGAGCCCGGATATCAGGCCCTCTCGATCTGCTCGTCACTCTCTGCGGGCTTCGCGGCTCTGCGGTGAGCGTCGCGCCCGCGCTCCCAAAACCCCGTGTCAGGGGTGGCAGACGCCGGTGCCCGTGGCGCTGCACGCCGCCACGCCGTCGCGGCACGCGTAGTCCGCCGAGTCGCCGGCGCCGTCATCGCAATGCATCGAGATCGAGCCCGCGACCTTGTCACGCGACGCGCGGCAGTGCTCGCCGATCACGAAGTACGCGATCCCGCCGCAGCGGTTCGCCAGCGCCCCCGCCGGCGGCGCCCCCGCCGGCTGGACGATGTCCTCGTCCGTCGTGCAGATGCCCGTCCCCGCCGACGTGCACGCCACCTCGCCGCCCTTGCTGCACGTCAGCTTGGCCTCGTTGCCGCTATGGTCGTCGCACGCCATCGCGACCAGCTGACCGCCCGCGTCGTCGACCTGCGCGTGGCACTTGCCCTTGGCGTTGCCGCTCGACACCCAGAACGGGACGCCGCCGCACGTGTGGCCGACGTATCCCGGCGCCTTGGGCGGCGCGATGGACGGCCCGGCCGGCGCCGGATGGCTGCACGCCGCCGCTGCCAACAGCGTTGCCGCGACCGCCAACTTCATCGCAGCAGCCGCGCGCCGGACAGCCGCGTCCCCAGCTTCTCGATCTCGTCGCTCGTCAGGCCGCTCGATGCCTCGATCGTCACGCTGGCCGCCTTCCCGGTGCCGACCTCGGCCGCCGTCACCTCGAGGATCCCGTCCGCGTCCATCGTGAAGCTGACCTCGACCTTCGTGACGCCGCGAGGCGCGCTGCGGATGTCGCCGAGCACGAACCGCCCGAGCCGCCGGTTGCGCGACGCCATGTCGTGCTCGCCCTGGTGGACCTCGATCGCGACGAACGCCTGGTTGTCCTCGGTCGTCGCGAACACCTTCTTCGCGCGCGTCGGGATGCTCGTGTTCGCCTGGATCACGACCGACATCTTGTCGCCCGCGACCTTCACGCCCATGTGGTGCGGCGTGACGTCGAGGAGCACGACCTCCTGCAGCTCGCCGCCGATGATCCCCGAGTGCACCGCCGCGCCCATGGCGACGATCTCGTCCGGGTTCACGCCCTTGCTCGCGGGCTTGCCGAAGATCCGCTCCGCGCGATCCTGCACCGCCGGCATGCGCGTCATGCCGCCGACGAGCAGCACCTGATCGATGTCCTGGGGCGTGCAGCGCGCGTCCGTCAGCGCCTTCAAGCACGGCGCCTCGAGCCGCTCGAACAGGGGCCGGAAGGCGCGCTCGAGCTGGCCGCGTTCGAGCTCGCGGATCAGGTGCACCGGCCCTGCCGGCCCGGCCGCGATGAACGGCAGGTTCACGTCGGTCGTCATCGACGACGACAGCTCGATCTTCGCCCGCTCCGCGACCTCCTTGAGGCGCTGCAGCGCCACGGAGTCTTTGCGCAGATCGATGCCGTGCTCGTCGCGAAACTCGTCGGCCAGCAGATCGATGATCACGCGGTCGAAGTCATCGCCGCCGAGCGCCGTGTCGCCGTGCGTCGAGAGCACCTCGAACACGCCGTTCTCGATCGCGAGGATCGAGATGTCGAACGTGCCGCCGCCGAGGTCGAACACCGCGAGCCGCTGGTTCGCCTCGTGCTGGATGCCGTACGCGAGGGCGGCCGCCGTGGGCTCGTTCAGGATCGCGCGGACCGTGAGCCCGGCGATCGCCCCGGCGTCCTTGGTCGCCTGGCGCTGCACGTCGTCGAAGTACGCGGGGACCGTGACGACCGCCTCGGTGACGGTGTCGCCCAGGTAGTCCTCGGCGACGCGCTTCATCTTCGCGAGCACGTGCGCCGAGATCTCCTGGGGGGAGCGCGGCGTGCCCTCGATATCGACCCACGCATCGCCGTTCTTCGCCGCGACGATCTTGTACGGGAGGCGCGCGCCGAGCTCGGTCAGCTCGGTCGCCTTGCGGCCGATCAGCCGCTTGACGCCGAACACCGTGCGCTGCGGGTTCGTCACCATCTGCCGCTTGCTCGCGGCGCCGACGACGACGTCGCCGTCGGCGTTCCACGACACCATCGACGGCGTGGTGCGGCCGCCCTCCTGGTTGTGGATGACGACGGGCTCCTTGCCCTCAAGTACCGCGACACACGAGTTCGTCGTGCCGAGGTCGATCCCGATGACGCGGCCCATTACTCCCGACGGAGCATAGCGCTATTTTTTCGCGCGCTGCAGCTCGGCAAGCGCCGTCTTCGCGAGCGACAGGTTCGGATCGAGCTGGAGCGCCCGCTGGAGCTCGAGGATCGCCTCGTCCGGTCGGTTCGCCTGCTGGGCCTCGCGGGCGCGGGCGTACGCGAGCAGCGCTTTGTAGTTCGTGGAGCCCGGGACGCGTGCCGCGAGGTTCTGCAGCGCCTGCCGCGCGGCGGGCCACTGGCCCTTGCGGACGAGGTCCATCACGGTCATGAGCTCGGCGCGCTCGTCGAACGCGCCAGCGGGCGGCTTCGTGCCGGTCGCGGCGGCCGTCGGGACCGGGCTCGCGGCCCTGCTCCCGCCGCTCGCGGACGGCTTCCATGGCTGGACGGTCTGCGGCGCGCCGCGCGGTGCACCGGCGGCCGGGCCCGGCGTCGTCGGCCGCGCGGCCGGAGCCGGAGACGGCGTGCCGGGTCGAGCGCCGGGCGCCGGCGATGGGGTCGTCGGGCGCGCGCCGG
>JANXOM010000175.1 GCA_025353585.1 Deltaproteobacteria bacterium | reverse complement strand
CGGGCCGAGGTCGTCGCGCAGGCCGATGCCGCGCTCGCGGCGGCCCTCGCGGCGTGCGACGGCGAGGCGCGCGAGGCCGAGCGCACGGTCGCCGAGCTGAGCGCGCGGCACGCCGATGCGCTCGCGCGGCGAGCGGCCGGGCTCGCGGAGCTGGGCGCCGTCGGGGCGCGGTTCGACGCGGCGCGGGCGGCGGCGGGGCTCGACGCGGACGAGCTGCGGAGCTTGCTGGCAGCAGAGCCGGAGCGCCACGCCGGCGTGGGGCAACCCCGCGCCGGAGCCTCCGCCCAAGGGCGGGGTGAATCGATCGCGGCGCTCGTCGAGCAGATCGGGACCCGGGAGCGGGCGGTGGCGCTGGCCGATGCGCTGGTCGCCGAGCGCGCGCGGCTCGTGGCCGAGCATGTCGCGGCGTGCACCTCGCCGACCGAGGCGCTCGTGGATGCGGCGCAGGTTCCCGCGCTTGCCGCGGCGGCCACGGTGGCGGATACACGCGCCGCGAAGCTCGCCGCCGAGCTGAGGGCCGATGGCGATGCGCGCGCCCGCCGGGATGCGGCCCTCGCGGCGATCGGCGTCGAGGAGCAGGCGGTCGAGGTCGATCGGGTGCTCGGCGACGTCATCGGCTCGCACGACGGCAAGCTGTTCCGCAGCTTCGCGCAGAGCTTGACGCTCGACGCGCTGCTCGCCGTCGCGAACTCGCACCTCGAGGAGCTCGCGCCGCGCTACCAGCTCGAGCGCGTGCCGCGGCACGACCTGGAGCTGCAGGTGATCGATCGCGATCTCGGCGGCGAGGTGCGCTCGGTGCAGAGCCTGTCCGGCGGCGAGAGCTTCCTCGTCTCGCTGGCGCTCGCGCTCGGTCTATCCTCGATGTCGGCCCAGGACGTCCGCGTGCGCACGCTGCTGATCGACGAAGGCTTCGGCACGCTGGACCCGTCGACCCTGGACAGCGCGCTCGCCGTGCTGGACCGACTCCAGGCGACAGGCCGTCAGGTCGGCGTCATTTCGCACGTGCCCGCGCTGGTCGAGCGCGTCGGGGCCCACGTGCGGATCATCCAACGCGGCGGCGGTCGCAGCGAGGTCCTGGTCGCCGAGGCCTGACCACGGCCCGAGCACGGCCCGAGCACGCCCCGAGCACGCCTGCGCATGGCCCGAGCACGCCCCGAGCACGCCTGCGCACGGCCCGAGCGCGGCATCGAGCGCGCGACCGGGACCGGTGCCGAGCTAATGCCCGAGCTGCTTCACGCGCGTTTCGCAACGGCCCATGTCGTCGACGAGCTTGCCGCCGAGCTCTTTGGCCTTGGCCGGAGCGGACTTCGGGAACGCGCCGAGCAGGTCGAGGGTCGCGTCGACCTCGGTAAGGCAGGCGAGGTCCGTGCACGCGCACATGCGATCGCGGGCCCGCGCGATGCGAGTGATGACCTCGTCCGACGCGGCATCGCCGGTCGGGACCACCGGCGTGCGCTGCGCGTACCAGCTCGCCATCAGGTCCGCGAGCTGCGTGCGCTCGGCGCTCGAGACCGTCATCGTGCAGCCGATCTTGCCGAGGTCGCCCTCGACGGCCTGCAGCATCTGAGCGCACATGATCTGCGACGACGCGTTGCCGGTCTTGCGCACGGTGTCGGCCACCGTGGTGAACCCCTGCTGCGTCATCTTCCAGTCCTTCGCGTTGGCCGTCGAGGCGCACGGTGTGACCTCCGCCAGGAGGCGCGTCCCGAGGCCGCACGCGTCGAACGCCGGCGTCGTCGTCCCCGGCGTCGCGGCCGTGCCCACGACCGCCGCGGCAGCCGCCGACCCCGTCGAGGCGGCGGGCGCGCTCTTCCCCTTGCAGCCAGCCGCGCCGAGCGCGGCAACAACGACACCGGCGGCGATCGCGAGCGCAGGCCTCATCCCATGTTGGTAGCACGCCCGTGCGATGCTCCGCGCATGCCGCCGCGCATGACGATCGCGCAGATCGACGACCTGCTCGACAAGCACTTCCCTGACATCCGCAAGGTGAGCACGATCACGCGCATCGGCGACCGCGACATAGAGCTGCGGATGCCATTCCGCCCCAGCCTCGCGCGCGCCGGCGGAACGATCTCGGGCCCGGCGCTGATGCTGCTCTCGGACACCGCCGCCTATTTCCTGCTCCTCGCGCAGTGCGGCCCGATCGTCGGCGCCAGCACGTCGAGCCTCGACATTCACTTCCTCGCGCGCCCCCCGCTCGCCGACGTGACCGCGACGGCGACGCTCCTCCGCCTCGGCAAGAAGCTGGTGGTCTCGCGCGTCGAGCTACGCTCGGACGCCAAGGAGGACCTCGTCGCCCACGCGACCGTCACGTACGCGCTGCCGGCAAGCCTGCCGCCGGGGTAGGTCCGCTGGATCGCGTGGGAGCGGGCCTTGCCGCGCGGCCCGCGGGGTCCGCGGCCCGTCGGGCGACAGCGCTCCCGGCGTTCGGCGGCTCGGCTCGGGGCTGTCCTCTTCCTCCGCGGACATACCCACTCGCGGGCCTCCGCGGATGGTTGCCTGGAGCCGTGAGAAGCGCTGCTAGGTGGCCATGACGGTCGAGCGCTCGGCGAGCGCGGCGAGCCGCTCGCCCGTGAGGCGCTGCACGGTCCACTCGGCCTGGGGGCGGGCGCCGAGCGCGGCGTAGAAGGCGAGCGCGGGCGCGTTCCAGTCGAGCACCGACCACTCGAAGCGGCCGTAGTTGCGATCGACCGCGATGCGCGCGAGCGCGGCCATGAGCGCACCGCCGACGCCCTGGCTCCGCGCGACCGGCCGCACGAAGAGGTCCTCGAGGTAGAGCCCCGGCTGCGCGAGGAAGGTCGAGTAGCTCTGGAAGAAGAGCGCGAAGCCCACGGCCACGCCGGCGACCTCGGCGATGAGGACCTCGGCCGCGGGCCGCGGGCCGAACAGCGTCGCGCGCAGCGCCGCCTCGTCGGCGACGACCTCGTGCGCCAGCTTCTCGTACTCGGCGAGATCGCGGATGAAGCCAAGGATCGTGGCGCAGTCGTCGGCGCGAGCAAGGCGAATCGAGAGGTCGGGCGTTGGCATGAGCGGCGCGACGGTAACGCGCCTGGCGCGTATATTCGCGCGATGGTGCGCGTCGCGAGCGGTCGCAAGCCCCGCCGGCCGGTGCCGCGGCGGCGGCGACTGCTCGTCGGCGTGCTCGCCGCGATCGTGACCGCGCTCGTGGCGTGGACCTGCCAGAGCGAGCGCCAGCCGGGTGCGTGGCAGCACGTGCTCGCCACGCGCGAGGGCCTGATCGGTAGCCGCACGTCGACCACGATGATCATCCGCAAGGGCTCGATGTTCGTGGCGCTGCCGGACCGCAGCGCGCTCCGCCGCGAGGTCGAGGTCCGGTACCGCGATCGCACCGTCGTCGTGCCGGTGCTCGACGTCGGTCCATGGAACATCGACGACGCGTACTGGGACCACGACGCCCGGCCCGCCTCCGAGAGCGGCCACGGCACCTATCGCACCCCGGTGAACACCGCCGGCATCGACCTGTCCGATCCCGTGTTCGCGGCGCTCGGCCTGGCCGATAATGACTTTGTCGACTGGCGCTTCGTGCACCGCGACTACGTGGTGTTGCCGAAGCTCTGACCCGAGCGCGGGGCGCTGCGACCCGGCGCGCGGCCGGACTGCCGCGCACGGGCCTGGCCGAACGCGCTCGGCGTCCCGTGGCCAACTCCTGCGCTACCTCGATGACGGCCGCGCCCGTCTCGAGCCGACGCAGCGCGTGGAAGAGGCAGGCGCGGCGTCGTCACGCGGCCGACCGCGAGCCGGTCTCCAGAGAAGACGCTGCTCCAGCGTGCGTAGGCTGGCGCCGGAGCGGCGGGCGAGGGCGACCACGGATGCGGCCTCGCTCGGGTCGCGCGCGACGCGCTCGGCGCACCGGCGCGCGCGCGGATCGCGGGGCCCCGGCCGCTCGAGCGGGACGTCCTCGGCGACGCTGAGCGGGTCGAAGATCACGCCGGCGAGGCGCGCGCTCGGGACGCACCTCGTCGAGGCCGATGCGCGTGGCGTGGAGGATCGACGCGCGGAGGGCGGGGCGACGGCGATGGTGCCGAGGCGTTCCGGGCCGGCGTGCAGCGCGTGGGACGGCGCCAGAGCGGTGGCGGCGCTGAAGAGGGAGCGCATCGAGACGGGCGCGCGCATCACCATCGTGTGGGCGACGCCGGCCAGGACCCAGACCGCGCGATCGGCGGCCACGAGGCGTCGGGCGTCGGGCGTGACGACCTCGAGGTGGCCGCGGCTCGCGAACGTGACCCGGTGCCGGTGGCCGCCGCAGCGGTCCCGGGTGACGTCGTGCAGGAAGTCACGGGGAACGCGCGGACGGTGACCGTGCCAGCCGGCGGGCGCGCGACGTGGCGTGTTTGCAACACTCGTTCCCATCGCAACAAAGCGCGACGCCTGGAGACTCGCTAACCGGGTGACCACTCGAGGTGATTTGAGATCGCGAGCACTCGTGCGCGAGGGCGCGGCGCGGCGGAGTCCGCTACCGGGCGTAACGAACGAGTGCGCAACGAAGCCATCAGGTGGGATGCGACGTGAGAGCGGGTCACCTCGAGTGATCTCCGGGTTAGCGTGCCGCCATGACGCAAACCCTGGGGCTCGCTCACTTCGCCATCAACGCCGATGACATCGATCGCGCGCGCACGTTCTACGAGGCGGCGTTCGGCTGGAAGTTTGCGGCATGGGGCCCGCCGGGCTTCTACCAGATCGATGGTGGCGGGGCGGTGCACGGCGCGCTGCAGCAGCGGCGGGCGCTGGTCGCCGGGCAGCGCACGAACGCGTTCGAGTGCACGATCGGCGTGGCGTCGATCGACGCGACCGAGGCCGCGATCCTCGCGGCGGGCGGCAAGGTCGTCCTCGCGCGCTCCGTGATTCCGACCGTCGGCACGCTGATGTTCTTCCAGGATCCCGAGGGCAACGTGTTCGGCGCGATGCAGTACGACGCGCGCGCGGAGTGACCCTCAGGGAGCTGGCGACCGGCGCATCTGCGTGCGCGGATGGGCCGACAAGCGGTCGCGCGGCGCACACGCGCGGCAATGCGTTGCTCGCCCTCGGCCGCTTCGTCGAGGCGCGTGACGCCTGCGACCGTGCGTGTACGCGGGAGCACGAGCCCTTCGAGGCGATGCTGCTGCGGCGCGAGGCGGACCCGCGCGCTGGCCGGCGTGCGCGCCGCGACGGGCGTGGCGCGGCCGCAGACGCTCGCGCTGCCGCCTCACCTCGACGCCGTGCGCGCGGCCGTCACCGCCGGCCGCCATGCCGATGCCGCCGCGCTCCTGCGCGCGCCTGATCTCGCGGCCGACCCCGTGGCGCAGCGTTGGCTCGGCGAGCTCCTCGGCTACGAGCGCCGGTGCGACGAGGCGCTCGCCGTATTCGTCGGGCTCGCGAGCCTCGGCGCGGAGCACGTGGCCGACGCCCTGGTCGGGCAGGGCTCGGCGCTCCTCGGGCTCGCCCGCCCGCAGGAAGCGCTGGCCCGCCTCGACCGGGCCCTGGCCCTCCGCGCGGGACTCCGCCGGCGCGCTCGACGGCCGCGCGTGGGCCCTCGCCAACCGTCCGGTCGCCGGCCACCCATGACGGGCGGCCGACCCACCGGTGCTCATGCGTGCTCCATTGCGCCCTGACAGGGGCCTGGCCCCTTTGTTAGTGGCCGGGGGCCGGACAGGCTAGGCCAGGATCTGGACGAGCCGGCCGCAGGCGTCGCGCTCGGCCGGCACGGCGGGGAATGCCCGCGCCTCGCCCCGGGCCACGCGGCGGGCGGACCACGCGACGGCGGCGGCGTCGAGGACATCGTCGAGCCCGACTCGATCGGCGCCCGGGAACTCGCCCGGCACTTCCAGGCCGGCCGCGGCGAGGAGCTGCCGCCGAACGGCCGCGCCGGCCCACGTCTTCTTGTTCGCGCGCCGCGTCGGGGCGCCGGCCATCGTCGCGAAGCTGCACTCGGGGTGCACCTCGACGACGCGCGGATCCGCGACGTGCGCGTCGACCTCGCGGATCTTCGCGAACAGACGGAAGCTCTGCTGCGAGATCTGCTTTCCGGAGTCCGCGAGCGCGCGCCGGCAGGCCTCGGCGTAGGTGGTGGCCGCGACCGCGCGCCGCGGGGGCACGGAGAACACGGACGCGCTGCGCCCCGAGCCGGCGAGATAGGCGCGCGCGGCCGCGTCCGCGGTGCGCGGCCCACGCGCGACGAGCCCCACCGGCATGTCGACGCCGACCACGGCGGCCTCGGCCCACGCGGCCATCACCGCGTCGAACGTCTCGTACACGCGGGCCTCCACGTGGGCGCCCTGCCACGCGACCGCCACCCAGCCGACGGCGCAGCCATCGACGCCGACGACCAAGCTCACGCCGCGCGGGCGAGCGCGGGCGGCAGCGCCTCTTCGAGGAGCCCGGCCCAGGTCTCGAGGTACATGATCACGTCGGTGCGCGCGTTCCGGGCGAGCCACCTCGCCCCGCCCGGTAGCGCGGCGAGGACCGACGGATCGTCGAGCTTCTCGAGGTGCGCGAGGTCGTGCGGCGTGAACCCGAGCTCGCACAGCTCCGTGATCACGTCATCCACCGCGTACCCGCTGGTCGGGCAGTAGGCGCTCGCGAGCTGCTCCCAGTCGCCCTCGCGCTCGAGGGCCCACGTATGAATCTTCGCCGGCGGGACGCGGCATACGGTCTGGATCAGGTGGCCGCAATTGCACTGGCCGAGGTGGCCCCACTGGTACGCCGCCGTGGTGCGGAGGCGGGCCGCGGTGTCGAGAAGCGCACGGACGAGCACGAGGGATGGACGCGCCATGCGTCGAGCGTAGCAGGCGTCGCGCGCGTTGGTGAGCGTTCCCGGCATCACCCCGAGCGCTCGATGCTCGACTTTCGTCGTATCGTCGTGGCGTGACGCGGCGCCTCGTCGAGCACGGCCAGCTCCCGCAGCGCATGCCCGAGAAGCGCGCTGGCGACCGCGTGCTGATCGAGGCGGTCACCGCGCACCTCGAGGCCCTCGGCCCGATCGAGGTCATCCACGATCTCGACTCGCGGTGGGTCCACCTCGACCTCGTCATCTGTCGGCCCGTGGACAAGGACTACGTCATCGTCGCGACCTGCGGGATGGCCGAGCGCCCGCTGAAGACCATCACGGGCGAGCGCATCTGGACCGAGCTCCTCTGCGTGCTGGACCTCGAGTGGCCCCTCGCGCCCGACGAGATCGGTCAGCCGGAGAACGCCTGGCCGTTCACGCTGCTGCGCTGGCTCGCGCGCTTTCCGCACCAGACCGGCACCGGTTACCAGACGCGCGAGTCGGTCGGGCCGATCGCGTCCTCCACCGAGGTCCCTCGCGTGCACCCGTACGAGGGCGCGTTCTTCATCGGCCAGAAGCTCGTGCCGAAGCTCGCCATGGTCGGCCGCGAGATCACCTTCCTCGCCGCGTGCCCGATCTACGCGGACGAGCTCGCCTGGATCCGCCGCGACGGTCTCGATGTCCTCCTCGCCGCCTTCGCGGCCGCCGAGGACATCCCGCTCTTGATCGACGATCAGCGCGACTCCTACGCACCGTCCGCCGGAGCGCCCGCGCCGTGATGCAGCTCGTCGCCGCGGCACGGCGTGTTATGCCGGCGCGATGAGACTCACGGCGCTCGTGCTCGTCGCTGCCCTGGCAACCCTGACGCTCGCCGCCGGGGGCGCCCACGCCGATCCTCCGCTGCCGGCGGCCCAGCGCGCGGAGCTCGCGAAGCGCGGCACGATCGGCAAGGTCTTCTACATCGCGCCGAACGAGACCGGGCCAGCGCGGTGGCTGGTGCTCGTGGGCGACGAGTCGGCCCCGGCGCTGTCGGCGTGGCTCGTGACACCGTCGGCGACGGGCGCCGCGACGCCGATCGGTGAGGTGTCCGGCTGGCCTCGCGCGGTCGCGGTCGTCGACGCGGTCGTGGCGAAGGTGCCGGGCGCGATCGCGGGCAGCGCGAAGCCGCACCTGCTGCTCGTCGCCGAGTCGCTGCCGGTGGGCGCGACCGAGCAGCCGGCGGGGCTGCGGACGATCCTGCCGCTCGCGCTCGACGCGCCGGCATTCGTCTCGACCATCGAGACGTCGCGGACCTCGCTGACCGCGTTCGCGGGCGTGGCGAACGTCGCCGAGGTGACGCCGCGGCTCCAGGCGGCGGGTGCCGCGTGGCGCGAGACGACGTCCACCCCGCCGACGGACGAGCAGGTGCTGGCGCTGCTCCGCAAGGCGCAGAAGTCCGACGCGGTGCTCGCGAAGCTCGTCCCGACGACCGGCATCGCGCTGTTCGAGACGTGGCAGGACACGTTCGCGCGGCCCGCCGGCACGCTCGCGAAGCTCGACCGGTCGCCGGCCACCCAGACCGTGCGCGACGCGCTCGCGGCTGCGACCGGTTGCCTCGGGACCGAGTGCGGCGCGCTCGTGCTCGGCGCCGAGAAGGACCACGTCGTCATCCGCGCGGTGCTCGCGGCGCACGTCCGGGCCCGGGGCACCGCGCCGCGGCGCGCGGTGACGGCCCGCGCGGCCGGGACGCAGACGCTGGCGACCGCGAGGGGTCTCGGCTTCGCCGGCAAGCTCCGCAGCGAGGCGCCGCTCGCCGACAGCGGCCCGGCGACGGTCGGCGTCGTCGACGACACGATCGTCGTGCGCGACGGCGCGTACGCCCTCGCGACGCCGGCGAGCTCGGAGGGCGGCGACGTGCGGTTCGGTGACTTCGACGGCGACGGGCTGACCGACGTCCTGCTGTACAAGGACCGCCCGGTGTTCCTGCTGTCACCCGACGCGTCGTACGGCACCGCGACGGCGTACCTCGAGCTCTCGACGATCGGGGCCACCGGCGCCGATGCCGCCGCCGCCGCCGCGCTCGCGGTGCCCGACGACGCGATCACGACGAAGCAGGCGTGCGCCGTCGTCACGCAGGCGAAGACCGTCCGCGGCCTGGCCGGCGTCCTCGCGCCGGGCGGCGAGGTCTTCGGCTATCAGGAGCCCGGGCAACCCG
This sequence comes from Deltaproteobacteria bacterium, assembly GCA_025353585.1. Taxonomy (GTDB): domain Bacteria; phylum Myxococcota_A; class Polyangia; order Haliangiales; family Haliangiaceae; genus JABFXX01. Next base: position 21,431 of record JANXOM010000175.1, on the reverse strand, counting down.
CGGCGGGGACGCGCGATCCGTTCACGCCGAAGCGCGCCGTCGACGCGCTGAAGCGGACGTGCGACATCGCCACCTGCGACGCCCGGCGGGCGCTCTGCGCGTCCGTGTCCGACGGGCCGAGCCAGAGCTTCTACCAGTTCGCGAAGAGCGGAAACCGTTGGAAGCTGCTCCGCGCCGCGATCTACGCCGGCTCGTGAACGCGGATGCGGCTCAGCGGGCGAGGGCGTCGGCGGCCGCGATGAAGTCCGGCGGCAACGCGGCGGCGAGCGAGACCCGCGCGCCCGTGATCGGGTGCTCGAAGCCGAGCGTGGCCGCGTGCAGCAGGAGGCGCGGCGACGGCAGGAGCCGGCCGTGGTTCGCTTCGAAGTCGCGGATGTAGACGAGCTCGCCGACGAGCGGGTGCCCCGACTCCGACAGGTGGATCCGGATCTGGTGCGTCTTGCCCGTCTCGAGGCGCACCGCGCACGCCGTCGCGTGGCGCAGGCGCGCGAGCGACGGACACGCCGCGACCGCGTCGGCCAGCACGCGCCCGGGCGCTGCCTCGCCGCCGCCCTGCACCGTGACCCACGTGATCGCGCGCTTGCCCTGGTCGGGACGCGTCGTCGAGCCGCGCAGGCCATCGCCGCGGTCCGGCACGAGCTGCGACTCGATGCGGCCGGGGGCGACCGTCCCGTGCGCGACGCACAGGTACGTGCGCTCCATCGTGTGCGACCGCAGCTGCGCCGCGAGCCCGATCTCCGCGCGCTTCGTCTTCGCGAACACGAGGAGCCCGCTCGTGGCGCGGTCGATCCGGTGCACCACGTGCAGCGCCACGCTCGTCGCGGGCTTGTTCATCCGCCGCCACGCGCCGCGGATCAGATCCATCGCCGTGTTCGTCTCGTCCTCGTAGGGCACGCTCGACACGCCCGACGGCTTGTCGATGACCACGACGTGCGGGTCGTCGAGCACGAGCACGCCTTCGCGCAGCGGATCGCGCGGCCGCGGCGCCGACATCCGCAGCTCCACGCGCTGCCCCGCCGTCAGCCGGTGGTCGATCTCCGTGATGCGCGCGTCGTCAACGAACACCTTGCCGCTCGAGACGTGGCGCTTGGCCACCGTCCACGGCACGTCCGCGCGCGCCTTGACGAACGCCGCGAGCGTGGTGCCCGCGCCCGGCGGCTCGACTGTCCACATCGCGTGCAGGATGTCACGTCGGGCGAGAATGCGCGCCGCTCCTCGCCGTCCGTTGCCAGGGCGCGAGGCCCGGGCGAGCCCTACGGTGAGGTCATGACCGACGAGGTTCCCGCGGCCCGAAGCGCCGCCTGGCGCGCCCACGGCATCACGCTCGCCGTCCTGACGCCGGTGATCGGCGTGCTCGCGTACCTGCTCGCCGTCTCCGACAACCCGCACGACTTCCTCGAGCTCGGCGGCGTGCTCGCGCTCTTCCTGTGCATCGCCTTCTGCGCATACGCGATCCTCGCGACGCTCCTCGTGCTCGCGTTCGCGCACCGGCCGCTGGACGTCGTGGGGATGCATCTCTCCGCGCTCGGCCTGCTCGGCGTGCTCGGCCTCGCGGTGTGCGGTCGAGGCTGACGCCGGCCGCCTGCGCTACAATCACGGGGTGCTCCTCTGGCTCGCGGTCGGCGGCGCGCTCGCCGGCTCCCTGGCGCGCTGGCGGCTCGCCGAGGCCCGGCACGATCGCGCCGCGGCGACCGTGGCCGCCGAGCGCCAGGCGCGGCGGCGCCGCCGTGGGCGCGCCCGCATCACGCGCCTCGAGGCCACCGGCGCCACCCTCCTCGGCATGCCCGCGGTCCGCGTCCACGTCGAAGTCGACCTCGCGATCGCGACGGCCGTGGTCGACGCGGGGCTCGCCGCCGCCGTCGAGCCGCCCGCCTGGTTCCACGCGCTGCACGGACCCGCCGCGGCGGCGTACGCGAGCCTCGTCCCGGGCCTCGTGCGCCAGGCCCTCGCCGACCCGGAGCGCGGGGCGCTCGATCCACTGCCCGCCGCCGCGCACGGCGAGCTCGTCGATCGCGCCATCGTGGCGGCCCATGCCCACGACGACGGCCTCGTACACCTCGTCGCGCTCGCCTCGTGCGTCCACGCGGCGCGGGCGGGCGCGCTCACCGTCGAGCAGCGCGTGTACGCGAGCGAGCTCGTCCGGCAGTACGCCGGCACCGGCCACCCGATCGATCTCCTCGCCCCGAGCTACTTCGCCCTGTTCGGCCTCCGCGCCGCCGCGCGCGACCGCCTCCGCGCTCTCCGTGGCCGCACCGCCGCCTTCCGCTCCGTCGAGTCCCCCTACCACGCCTGGCTCGCCCGCCGGTTTGCGTAGGCGCGTGGTAACACCAGCGCAATGGACCGCACTCTCTACGACGCCGACCACGAGACGTTTCGCTCCACGTTCCGGCAGTTCGTCGCGCGCGAGATCACGCCCCACCAGGCGCGCTGGCGCGAGGAGGGGCAGGTCGATCGCGAGCTGTGGCGCAAGGCGGGCGCGGCCGGGTTTCTGTGCCCGTGGCTCGAGGAGGCGCACGGCGGCGCGGGCGGCGACTTTCTCCACTCCGTGATCCTCATGGAGGAGCTCGCCAAGGCCTACGAGAGCGGCTTCGCGATGTGCCTCCACTCCGACATCATCGTCCCCTACCTCGCGACGTTCGGGACCGCGGCGCAGAAGGACCGCTGGCTCCCCGGCTGCGCGAACGGCGAGCTCGTCACCGCCCTCGCGATGACCGAGCCCGGCACCGGCAGCGACGTCGCCGCGATCGCCACCACCGCCGTGCGCGACGGCGATGACTACATCATCAACGGCAGCAAGACGTTCATCTCGAACGGCCAGCTGTGCGATCTCGTCGTCGTCGCCGCGAAGACGGATCCGGATCCCAAGAACGCGCACAAGGGCATCTCGCTGTTCGCCGTCGAGGCCACGCGCGCCGGCTTCACGAAGGGCAAGCGCCTCCACAAGATGGGCATGGCGTCGCAGGACACGAGCGAGCTGTTCTTCGACAACTGCCGCATCCCGGCCGCCAACCTGATCGGCACCGAGGGCGGCGGCTTCATGATGCTGATGCAGAAGCTGCAGCAGGAGCGCCTGTGCGTCGCCATCGGCTCGGTCGCGGGCGCCGAGCAGGTGCTGTCCGACACCATCGCGTACTGCAAGGAGCGCACGGCGTTCGGCAAGCCGATCAGCAAGTTCCAGAACACGCAGTTCAAGCTCGTCGAGTGCCTCGCGAAGGTCGAGGTCGGCCGCGCGTACGTCGACAAGGTCGTCGCCGAGCACGTCGCGGGCAAGTACCTCGTCAAGGAGTGCTCGATCGCGAAGTTCTGGGCCACCGACATGGCGCAGGAGGTGATCGACACCTGCCTCCAGTTCTTCGGCGGCTACGGCTACATGCTCGAGTATCCGGTCTCGCGCGCGTTCATGGACGCCCGCGTGCAGCGGATCTACGCGGGCACGAACGAGATCATGAAGGTCATCGTCGCGAAGCAGCTGGGGCTCTGATGCCGGCCGCGCGTCACGCCGTCATCGACATCGGCACGAACACGCTGCTGCTGCTCGTCGTGGAGGCGGGGGCGGATGGCGCGCTGACGCCGCTCGTCGATCTGTGTCGCTTCGGGCGGCTCGGCAAAGGCCTCGATGCGAGCGGCAAGCTCGCGGACGACGCGATCGCGAAGAGCCTCGACATCTGTCGCGAGTACCGGCGCGTGATGGACGAGCACGGCGTCTCCGCGCCCGCGATCGTCGGCACGCAGGCGCTGCGCGAGGCGAGCAACGCCGCCGCGTTTCGCGAGCCGGCCGAGGCGATCCTCGGCGCGACGATCGAGATCATCGCCGGCAAGCGCGAGGCCGAGCTCGCCTTCGGCGCCGTCGCCCACACGTTCCCGGATCTGGCGGGCTCGCGCTTCGTCGTCGTCGATGTCGGCGGCGGGTCGACGGAGCTCATCGCCACGCAGGACGGCAAGACCGTCGCGTCCGCGGTCAGCGTGCCGATCGGCGCCGTGCGCTTGACGGAGCGCTACCTGAAGTCCGATCCGCCGACGCCGGAGCAGCTCGCCGCCCTGCGCACCGATGTCGACGCCCGCCTCGCCACGCTCGAGCTGCCGCGCGGCGTGCCGCTGATCGGCACGGCCGGCACGGCCACCACGCTCGCCGCCGTCCACCTCGCGCTCGGCACCTACGATCCCGCGCGCGTCACCGGGCTCCGCCTTGCTCCCGCCGAGGTCGACGCGCAGCTCGTCCGGCTCGCCGCAATGCCCGTGGCGCAGCGCCGCGCCGTCGTCGGCATCCCGACGGAGCGGGCCGACGTCATCGTCGCCGGGGTGGCCATCTACGCGGCGGCGCTCGCTCGCGTCGCGGCCCCCGTGATGATCACCTGCGACCGCGGCATTCGCTGGGGCGTCGTCCACGAGTTGCAATCCGCGGCGCGCTGACCGACCGTCGGGGCTGATGCGCGCGTTCGCGACGGCTGTCTCCCTCCTCGTGGCTGCGTGCAGCGGCGGGGACCACGCGGCGCGTCCGCTCGCCGAGCCGAACCCCGCGCCCGCCGCGCCGGTGCGCGCGACCGCCCACGGCGCGCCGTACACGTGCCCGCAGGTCCCGCTGCATTACACGTCCGACGCCGATGACGCGCGGATCGCGGACCAGCCGGGGTCGCGCATCGCCACGCCGCCGCACGGGGACCGCTGCGCGGTCGCGGACTCGAACCTCGCGCGCGTCGAGGCCGCGATCCTGCGCGCGCACGACGCGGGCGGGCCACCGGGCGCGGCCGTGCCGAGCAAGCCGTGGGATCGCGCGCGCCCGCCGCTCTACGACAAGCTCGTCGCGCACCGGCTCGCCCTCGGCGCCGACGAGCAGCAGCACCTCGCGCGCGATGGCTTCGTGATCTTGCCGCGCATGACGTTCGCGAGCTACGCCGCTGCGTTCCATGAGATCTATCAATCGCAGCTGCCGATCTACATCTCGGTCGATGCCGTGCTGCACGCGGTGTACGCCGGCAACGACGCGCTCATCGCGCAGGTCGAGGACGACCGCCTCGCGCCGCTCCTCGGCAGCACCCTCGACGTCATCGGGTGCAAGCTCGCCGATGGCGGCTTCCCGGCCACGCAGATCCACGACATCGACGTCTACATGGCGGTCGCGCGCGCCCTCTTCCGCGGCGACGCGCCGGTCAGCATGTCGGGGGATCCGAGCGTCGTGACCGAGGCGCAGGGGCTCGTCGCCGCCGCGGTCGCCGGCGCCGAGATGCGGACGGTTTCGCTGTTCGGGCGCGATCGCGTCGTCGACTTCACCGCGTACACGCCGCGCGGCCACTACACCGCCACCGCGTCGCGCCAGCGGTTCTTCCGCGCGACGACGTGGCTCTCGCGCCTCGAGCTGAACCTCGTCTCGCGCGGCAGCCGCAGCTCGACGCCGGGCGCCACGCCGGACCCGCGAGAGACGCCGCGCGAGGTGCTCGACGCCATGCTGCTCGCGTACCTCGCCCGCACGTATGCCCCCGAACAGCTGACCCAGCTCGACCAGGCCTGGACCTTGTTCGCCGGGCGGCGCGAGGATGTCTCGCCGGCCCTGCTCGCGCAGATCTCCGCGAACGAAGGCATCCTGGCCGACCTCAGCCAGCCCGACGCCGAGGCGCGCGTGCGCGCCGCCATCGGCGACCACTACCAGCGCACGGTGCGCATGCACTACATGCCGGCGGGCGTGACGGAGCTGCCCGCGATCATGACGTTCCTCGGCGCGCGCGTGGTGACCGACGCGCAGGCGACGCGCCCGCTCGTGAGCGACGAGCTCCCCGACCGCAGCGTCCTGCACGCCGCCGACATGGCGGTCGTGCTCGGCCACGACCGCGCGCGCGCCTATCTCGCGGCCGACCGCGCGCAGTTCCCCACGCTCGACGCGCAGCTCGGGCGGGCGCGCGCGCTGCTCGCGGCCGCCCCGCGTGGCAGCGACGACCTGTACTCCGCCTGGTTCGACGCCATCGCCGGCCTCGCGGAGACCCCGGCCGGCGCGCGGCCCGCGTTCATGGCCACGCCGGCGTACGCCGACCTCCGGGTGGCCTCGGCGATCGCGGCGTACGGGCAGCTCAAGCACGCCTTCGTGCTGATCGCGGGCGAGTCGTACTTCGCGGGTGGCTGCGATATCCCCGATGGCTACGTCGAGCCGGCGCCGCGGACGTACGCGGCCCTGCGCGACTATGCCGGCCGCGGCGCGCGCGCGATGAAGGTGCTCGATCCGGTGGACGCGACCGGCGCGGGCGCGTACTTCCAGCGGCTCGACGGGCTGCTGCGCATCCTCGACGAGATCGCCGCCGACGAGCTGGCGGGGCGGCCGCTCTCGGCGGACGAGCGCGCGTTCCTCTCGATGGTGGCGGAGATGGAGCCGGGCACGACCGGCGCCGCGCCGACGTTCTCGGGCTGGTGGTTCGATCTGTTTCACGCGCGCCAGCAGGATGGCCTCGCGCCGGCCGGCTACCTCGCGAGCTTCTTCACGGGCACGAAGATCGCGTACGTCGGGGCGACCGCGCCGCGGCTCGGCGTATTCGTCGTCGACACCGGCGGGCCGGCGCGGCTCGTCGTAGGCCCGGTGGCGCGCCCGTACGAGTACGAGGGCGCGGTCGGGCGGCGGCTCGACGATGTGGCCGGCGCGGCGCTGCCGGAGGCGGCGCGCAGCGAGCCGTGGGCGGCCAGCTACACCGCGGGCGCGGCCGCGCCCGAGCCGGCGCTTCAGATGATCTATCCCGCGCAGGACACGAAGCATCGGCTCGACGTCTCGATCGAGACCGCGGTCGACCTCGGGCCCGTGACGATCGAGCTCTACGATCACCACCGCCTGCCGCTCGCGACGGTCACCCGCGTCATCAAGGCGGGCCTGACGTACATCCCGGTCCCGCCGCGGCTGCTCGATCGCACGGAGGGCATCCACCTGCGGGTCGGCGCGTATCGCGGCTGGTTCGACCGGGACGTCATGGAGGGCTCCATCTACGCGAGCCTCGGACCGGCTCCGGCACCGTAGCCGGCGATCGGGCATAGTGCGCGGCGATGCTCGCCGAAGACCTCCTGGGCCGTCACGCCACGCTGCCCATCCGGCGCTTCGCGGCTGCCGGAGCGTTCCTCGCCGTCGACCCGCGCGATTCCGATCCCGAAGCCGAGACCGTCCTCCTGCCCGCCGGCGAGCTCCTGCCCGGCGCGGCGGTCGGGGACGAGCTCGCGGTGTTCGTCCACCTCGACTCCGACGAGCGCCCGATCGCCACCACGCGCACGCCGCGGCTCGCGCTCGGTGAGGTCGCGTTCCTCGAGGTCACCGCGAAGACCGAGATCGGTGCGTTCGTCGACTGGGGCCTCGGCAAGGAGCTCCTGATCCCGTTCGCCGAGCAGTCACGCGAGCTGTTCGTCGGCGAGCGGCACGCCTTCGGGCTCTACCTCGACAAGAGCGCCCGCCTCGCGGGCACGATGTACGTCAGCCCCATGTTGAACGAGCACCGCGGCGTCGCGATCGACGAGTGGATCGTGGGCGAGGCGTGGCGCAACGATCCAGACATCGGCCTGTTCGTGATCCTCGAGCGCCAGTTCGTGGGGCTGGTCCCGGCGAACGAGCCCCACGCGCTCCAGCGCGGCGACACGGCGCGCTTCCGCGTGACAGCCGTGTTCGAGGACGGCAAGGTCGTGCTCTCGCTGCGTCAGCACGCATACCAGGAGCTCGCGTCGGACGCCGCCGCGATCCTCGCCGTGCTGTCGCGGCCCGACGCGCCGCGCGTCGGCGATCGGTCCCCGCCGGAGCAGCTGCGCGAGCTGTTCGGCGTGTCGAAGAAGGCGTTCAAGCGCGCCGTCGGCTCGCTGCTCAAGCAGGGCGCGGTCACGATCGACGACGCCGGCATCGTCAGCGCGCGTCCGCGCGCGTGATCAGCCCGCCGGGTGCAGCCAGGGGCCGAGGTGATACAGCATCAGGTACACGATCACGCCCGTGATGCTGACGTAGGTCCAGATCGGCCACGTGTACTTCACGACCGCGCGGTGGCCGGGGAAGTTGGCCTTGAGGCCGCGGCTCAGCGAGACGAGCACGAGCGGCACGAGCGCGACCGCGAGGATCATGTGCGAGATGAGGATCGTCAGGTACGTCACCCGGTCCCACGCCCACGCCGGGCCCGGGTAGTTGTGGGCGCCGGTCAGGGCGAAGCGCGCGAGGTACGAGACGAGGAAGATCGACGAGGCCACGAACGCGCGCAGCATCCAGCGGCGATGCGTGGCGACGTCGCGGCGCGCGATCGCGGCGCGGCCGACGAGCAAGCAGATGAAGCACGTCAGGTTCAGCGCGGCGTTGAGCGCCGGGTGTAGTTGCTCCCAGCCAAAGGGAAAGATCGACGTCATGCGGGACGGCCTCCGAGGACCATGACGCCGAAGAGCAGCGGCAGATAGACGATCGACGTCAGGAAGACCTGCCGCGCCCACTTGGCCTCGCCGCGGCGGACGCCGGCAAACCCCTGGCCGAGCACCATCGCGCCCAGGAGCGCGGCCGCGATCAGGTACGGCAGGCCGGCGACGCCGAGCGGGTAGAGCGCGATCGAGAGCGCCACTTGCACCACGAGCCAGCCCGCGATCGCGCGCCGCGTGACGGCGATGCCGCGCGTGCCGACGAGCGTCTTCAAGCCCGCCGCCTCGTAGTCCCGCTGGCGGTAGATGGCGATCGCGTGCGTGTGCGGCACTTGCCACATGAAGAGGATCGCGAACACGGCGAGCCCGCCGAGGTCGAGGCGGCCCGTCGCCGCCGTCCAGCCCATGAGCGCCGGCATCGCACCCGGGACCGAGCCGACCCAGGTGGCCCACGGCGTGCGCTGCTTCATCGGCGTGTAGACGCCCACGTAGAGTAGGAGCGCGACGAGCCCGAGCGCCGCCGGCACGATGCCCGCGAGCGCGAGGACGGGCAGCGCGAGCGCGCCGAGCAGGCCGCCGAACACGAGCGCGACGACCGGGTCGAGGCGTCGCGTGGGCAGCGGGCGGTTCTTCGTGCGCGCCATCAGGCAGTCGCTGTCGCGCTCGAGCCACATGTTGAGCGTGTTCGCGCAGCCGACGATGAGCGCGATGCCGAGCAGCACGAGCAGCTCGTGGCTGATCGCCATCGAGGCGGGCGCGAGCCGGATCGCGCCGGCGCCCGTCAGGAGCGCCATGATCATGATGTTCGGCTTCATCAGCGACACCAGATCGACGGTGCGCGCGGACAGGACCCTCGCCGTCACGGACGCACCCGGGCCACGGGGACGCTCGTCGTGGCCTGGCGGGGCGCCGACATCAGCCACGCCGACATCCACAGGGCCCACAGGCTGGCCGCGCCCGCGAAGTGCGCGACCGCGAGCGGGACCGCGCGCAGCGTCAACACGGTGGCTACGCCGAGGCCGACCTGGGCGAGGACGAGCAGCGGCGCGACGACCGAGAGCGTGCGCAGCGCAGCCCAGTCGCGCGTGCGGCGGAACACCTGGATCGCGGCGATCGTCGTCACGACGGCGACCACGCAGCCGAACCCGCGATGCACCATGTGGAGCTGCTGCACGGCCTCGGCGGGCCACCACTCGCCGGTCCGGGTGCACGTCGGGACGCCGAGGCACACCATCGCCGCGCCGAGGTGGCGGACGAGCGCCCCGAGGAGGAGCTGCGCGAACACGGCGCCGCACGCGATGCCGATCCAGCGGCGGGCGGGGCCGAGCTGGGAGACGAGGCGCGCGTGCCAGTCGAGCTCGACGACGCTGGGCGTCGGCCGCGTGAGGAAGGCGGTGTAGATGAGGGCCGCGAAGTAGCTCATCCCGAGGAGCAGGTGCCCGGTCGAGACGAACCACGGCAGCTTGAAGCCGACCGTGATCGCGCCGAGCGTGCCCTGCGCGCAGACGAGGCCGATCAGCACGAACGGCAGCACGCGCCAGCGCCGGCGCCGGTACAGCATGACCGTGAGGAGGATCTGCAGCAGCCCGACGGACATCGCCGCGAGGCGGTGGCCGTGCTCGTAGAACACGCCGCCCGTCATCGGTGGGAACAGCTGGCCGTGGCACACGAGCGTCGGCTCGGGGCACGCGAGGCTCGATCCCGTCGGGTTCACGGTCCCGCCGATCACGAGCAAGAGGAACGTCGCGATGGCAGCGAGCTTGGCGAGGCGATGCTCGAGCACGGTTGGGGTGGGAGTACCACGCCGCAAGCCGTTCGCGCGTGCGACAAGCGGCCGCGCGCACCCACCCAGACGACGCCAGCAAATCCGAGCGGTTATCGGGTACTATCGACCCCAGTCGGATGCCCGTCGCCTGGTCTGAAACCACCTCGATCGGCACGCTGCGGTCCGAGGATCTGACCAAGGCCGAGGCCTGCTTCCGCTACAACCACTACCTCTACCGCACCCTCGGCCAGCACATCTCCAACGGCGGCATGGGCACGGTCCACGCGCTCGAGCGGCGCGACGACAAGACCGGCGCGATCGAGCCCGTCGTCGGCAAGGTCTTCCACTCGAACTACCTCTATCAGCTGCGCACCGACGAGGTGACGCGCCGCGATCACCACAACAACCTCGCCGCGATGGCCCGGATCGCGGCGATCGAGCACCCGAACGTCCTGCCGACGTACGTGTCGGCCCCGATCGCCGACAACTACCTGTTCGTCACGCCCCGCATGGGGATGACGCTGCTCGAGGCGATCACGGCCCACAACCTCACCCCGCGCGCGCGCACCAAGCTGCTCGTGCAGGCGCTCGAGGGCCTCCAGGCCCTCCACGCGGCGCGCCTCATCCACCGCGACTTCACCCTGCGGAACATTCTCGTCGACAACGGCGCGAACGTCGCCTACCTGTTTGACTTTGACCTCGCGATGTCGCTCGACGACGTCGGCCCGCAGACGTACCGCGGCTACTACAAGGGCCGCATCTTTGGCTCGCCGGGGTGGTCGGTCGCGCCCGAGACGATCGACCAGGGCCTGATGGACATGCCCATCAACACGTCGCTCGACATCTACGCCATCGGCGGCGCGATGCACGGCCTGTTCACGGAGCAGCTCCTCTACGGCGCGGCCGATGACATGTGGGCGCTCTTGATCCGGATCGCCGAGGGCGTGGTCAGCGGCGGCAAGAGCAAGGTGTTCTATCCGGACGGCTTCCCCACGCCGATTCGCGGCGTGATCGAGGGCTGCCTCGAGCGCGATCCGACGCAGCGGTTCGCCACGGTCCAGGCGGTCGTGCAGGACATGCGCGCCGTCCTGCGCGAGCTGCCGGACGAGCGCATGCGCGAGAGCAAGAAGCGGCTCCCGACGCAGACCAACGAGAACAAGATCAGCGTCGAGCAAGTCGTCGCCGAGACCAAAGACCCGACGATCACCGCCGAGGTCGTGCGCCAGGCCGAGAAGGCGGCGTTCGAGTGGGGCTACACCATCGAGCACAGCCTCGGGCGCGTGCGCGGCCATCCGATCTTCCTGGCCTCGCCGCGCGCGGATCTCATCTCGAACGGGCAGTTCCCCGACAGCAACGTGTTCCCGAAGCTCGTCACGGTCATCGACCTGACGCGCATCGCGGACCCGCGCACGTTCGTCGAGAGCTGGCAGCAGTACTTCTGGCCGATCTTGAAGCGCGTCCGGCAAGGCATGCTGACCTCGCTCCACAAGGTCATCTACGACGCGGCGACGAGCTCGCTGCTGCTGTTCTCGGAGTACGTCGACGAGCCGCGCTTCGGCGATCGCATCGCGGAGCTCGATCTGCACGTCGACGGCGCGCTCGCGCTCGGTTTCCTCGTGATCCGGCAGGTCGGCGCGCTGCACGAGCACGGGATGGCGCACAACAACATCTCGCCGAGCGCGCTCCTGTTCAAGGGCGTGGCGGCGACGCGCACGGTGGTCCCCGCGATGATCGGGCTCGTCGAGCCGGCGATGGGCGTCGAGGCGATGGCGGGCGACTTCCGCGCGCTCGCGGGGATGATTCTCACGTGGCTGCGGCCGAACCGCATCGCGCAGCTGCACATCCGCATCAAGCCGATGTTCGAGGCGCTGCGCAGCAAGCTCTCGGCGTGGGCGTTCGACAAGAACATCCCGACGCCGTCGATCGACCAGCTGATGCAGCTCATCAGCGACGCGCTCGCGCTCGTGGACTTCAACTTCGGCGTCCTGCGCGACTCGGGCGGCGATCTCCAGGAGTACGGGCTCCTGCTCATCAGCTTGCGGCTCTACCACCTGCTGTGGCCGGCGCCGACGCCGCGCACGTCGCAGCAGATCTCCGCGCGGTGACCACGCGCGGCCTGCGCCTGGCGGTCGCGGTGTTCGCCGTCGCGGCGGTGTCCGCGGGCTTCGCGCTCGCGTTTCGGGCCGGGCTCGCGCTCGTCGTGGACGCGCTCGGTGGTGCGGACACGGTGAGCATGATCGCGGCCGCGCCGTGGTGGGAGCGGCTCGCGCTGCCGGCGGCGGGCGGGCTCGCGGCCGGCGTGCTCGGGCTCGTCGAGGCGCGGCAGAAGCGGAGCGGGGCCGGCGTCGGGTACGTGATCGAGGCGGTCGTGCTCGGGCGTGCGCGCATCCCGCTGGTGCGGAGCGCGGTGCGCGCGCTGGCCGCGTGGATCGCGATCGCGACGGGCAACTCGCTCGGCCGCGAGGGGCCGCTGATCCAGGCGGGGGCGGCGGTCGGCGAGGCGGCCCGGCGGGTGTTCCGGCTCGACGACGCGGCGGCCCGGCTCGCGCTCGCGGCTGGCGTGGCGGCGGGCTTCGCGTCCGCGTACAACGCGCCGATCGCGGCCGTGCTGTTCGTCGTGGAGATCGTGACGGGCGTGCTCGTGCTCGAGGCGGCGGTGCCGATCGCGATCGCCTCGGTGATCGCCACGGTGATCACGCGGCTCGTCGTCGGCGCCGCGCCGCTCTATGGCGCGCACGGGCAGGGAACCTGGAGGCTGCCGGAGCTGGCGGCGTTCGCGGGGCTCGGGCTCCTCGCGGCGCCGGTCGGCGTCGGGTTCCTGCGCGCGCTCGCGCGGGCGGAGCGCGCGTGGCAGCGGATCCCCACGCCGTGGCGGGCCGCGCTGGGCGGGCTCGCGTGCGGCGCCGTGCTGTGCGCGCTGCCGGCGGCCAGCGGCAACGGGTTCGAGCCGCTGCGCGGGTTACTCGATGGCAAGATCGCGGTCGTCGCGATCGGCTGGCTCGTGCTCGGCAAGCTCGTGGCGACGGCGGCGTCGGTCGGCTCCGGCCAACCGGGCGGCGTGTTCACGCCGACGCTCCTGATCGGCGGCTGCGCCGGTGCGGTGTACGCGCTCGCGCTGCGGGCGGTGCTCGGAGACGCGGCCACGGCGGCTCCGGAGCTGTACGCGCTCGTCGGGTTCGCGGCCGCGCTGGCCGCGACCACGCACGCGCCGCTGATGGCGACGGTGCTCGCGTGCGAGCTGTCGGGGGACTACGGGCTCGTGCTGCCGCTGCTCGTCGCGACCGCGCTGGCGGCGGGGCTCGCGCGCCGGCTGTACGTCGACTCGGTGTACACGGCCGAGCTGTCGCGTCGCGGTGTGCGGTGGCGGCTGACGCTCGACGGGCGCCGCGTGTTCGAGAGCCAGCTCGACGCCGTCGACGTGGTATGAGCCAACGATGCGTGCTGCTGTTCTCCGTGCGGCGTCCCTCGTCGTCGTCGCGCTCGCGAGCTGTCACAAGTCGCCCGCGCCCGTCGCGGTGTCGACGGCGGATGTCGATGCGCTGTGGGCGCTCGCGCCGCCGGATGCGATCGTCGGCGTGGTGGCGTCGCCGCGGGCGGTCGCGATGGCCGAGCACGGCGTGCAGGACCTCCGCGCGTACCTCGCCGCCGTGCCGGAGCTCGCGCTGTATGACAAGCTCCTCGGCGCGAAGCTCGCCGAGCTGACGGGCCGGCCGACGCTCGCGCTCGCTGACCTCGGGCTCGCGCCGGCGCATGGCGCGGCGCTGTTCGTGGCGAAGAACGGCGCGTCGCTCGCGATCGTCCCCGTCGGAGATCGCGACAAGTTTCTCGCGCTCGTGCACGGCACGCGCGGCGCTGGCTCGGATGCGGACGCGCTGCCGCACGGCGTCTGCAAGCCGCTCGGCGAGCTGTACGCGTGCGCGAGCTCGCCCGAGCTCCTCGCGAAGGCCGGCGTCTCTCCGGCGGCGGGCGCGGGCTCGGATGCGGCGACGCCGCTGCGGGCGCGGCTCGACGTGGTCGGCGCGCGCGGTGACATCGAGGCGATCGTGCTCGCGCTGCCGATCCAGCCGAGCGCGCCGATCGATCTCGCCGGCGTGATCCAGCTCGAGCGCGGCGCCGTGACGCTGCGCATGGCGGCGAGCGGGGTCGCCGACACCACGATCGCGAGCCTGGGGACGCCCGCCGCCGTGCGCGCCGATGGCGACCGCACGGCGGGCTTCGCCGTCGTGAACCTCGCGAAGCTCACGGCGCAGCTGCCGCCGCTGTCGGTGCTCGAGGGCCTGACGCTCGCGGATCTCGCGCACTCGCTCGCCGACCCGGTGACCCTCGCCATCGGCGCGGGCCCGTTCGACCTCGACGCGCAGATCCCGCTCGTCGATCCGGCGCCGATGGCCCAGGTCGTCGCGCACTGCCGCGACTTCCCCACGTTCCAGATCTTCGCGACGACCGTCGACGCGACCGGTTGCCACGTGCCGATGCCGCCGCTCGGCCTGACGTTCGACATGGCGGTCGAGGGCACCGCCCTGCACGTGACGTCGCGCCCGCGCCCGGCCGCCCCCGCGCAGGTCGCGCTGACGCCGCTCGGCACCGAGCTCGCGGCCGGCACGTGGCAGCTCGCGTTCTGGGGCCGCGGGACGATCTTCGCGCCGGTGGTCACCGCGCCGCCGACGCCGGTGCCGGTGCTGCCGGACCAGGCGCAGCTGATCGTGCGCGGCCTCGGCCTCGTCAGCGAGGTCGGCGCGGGTGTGCGCGCGGAGGGCTCGACGGTGAGCGTCGTCGTCGGGCTGCGCACGCTCTGGGCCAACCCGGACGACGTCGTCGCGAAGCTCACCGCGGTGACGCCAGCGGACGTCGTCTCGGGCCGCGTCACGGCGATCGCGCAGCCGGTGGCCGCGGGCGCGGCGGACTCGCCGTTCGCGCGCGACTACGCGGCGGGCTACGGCGGGCTCACGGTCCCCGTGGAGATCGTGGGGATCCTCGCGAGCGTGGCGATCCCGGCGGTGCAGCAGTACGTCGCGCGGTCGCGGCAGCCCGCGGACGCGCCGCCTACTCCTTGATGAGCGCGGTCGGGTCCTCGGGCCACGCGTGCTTGGGGTACTTGCGCATGAGCTGCTTGCGCAGCGCGGGGTAGTGCTTGATCCAGAAGCCGGGGAGGTCCTGCGTGACCTGCACCGGGCGCTGGTTCGGCGCGAGCAGGTGGAGGACGAGCGGGACCTTGCCGTCGCCGACGCTCGGCGCGCGCGCGAGGCCGAAGAAGTCCTGCATGCGCGAGGCGATCCACGGCGGGCGATCGAGCTCGTACTTGATCGCGACGCGGCCGCGGCGGGGCAGGGTGAGGTGGGTGGGCGCGAGCCGTTGCACGAGCGCGCGCTGGTCGCCGAGCTGGCCGTCGAGGAGCGCGAGCAGGCCGAGGCTGCGCAGCTCGGCGAACGACGTGGCGCCCTCGCACGCGCGCGCGACCACGGCCGCGAGGGCCTCGTCGGTCGGCGCGGTGATGCCGGCCGTGGGCGCGAGCTTCGCCACGAACAGCACCCGGGCGCGCCACTGCGCGAGGGCGTCCGCGTCGACGAAGCGCTCGATGCCGGCGGCGATCGCCTGCTTCGCGAGGAGCTCGGCCGCGGGCGCCCCGGCGCGGCGGGCGCCGTCGACGTCGCGCGACTCGTCGATGGCGAGCCCGTCGTAGGTCATCTGCGCGATGCGCTCGACGCGCTCCTTCGGCGCGTTCCAGACGAGCTCGTCGCGCTCCTCGATGCGGTCGAGGTAAAGATCGAGGAGCCACTCCGCGCGGACGGCCGAGGCGCGCTTGATCTGCACCTTGCTCGACGCGCCGCCGCCGGGCCGGGCCGCGCCTTCCTGCGCGTCGACGGCGACGAGGAGTGGGGCCTCGATGACGGCGCTGCTCGGGGCGAGGGTGCCGCTGCCGCCGCCGGCGAACACGATCTCGGCGCCGCCGGGCGTCCGCCGCTTGCCGACGCGATCGGGGAACGCGACGAGCACGCAGATCATGAGCGCGTCGTCGACGAGGTCGTCGGTGCGCGGCGGCGGCGCGCGGCGGGGATCGACGATGCGCTCGAGCTGGCGGGCGGCGCGGTCCACGCCGTGGGCGGTGGCGATGTCGAGGCCCTCGCGGCGGAGGACGTCGGCGCGCAACCCGCGGTCCCGCGCGGAGATGAACGCGTCCATGTCGTCGACGAGATCGGAGGACGACGAGATCCGCGCCTGGCCCTGCGGGCCGCGTCGCTCGAGCCGCAGCTCGCGTGCGCCGAGGAGCGCCGCGATGACGCACGCCTCGGGGGCCACGCCGCGCTGCTCCGCCTCGCACAGGAGCCGGCCGACGCGCGGATGCGCCGGGAAGCGCAGGACGCTCTTGCCGAGCGGTGTGATCGCGCCGCGCGCATCCGTCGCGCCGAGCCGCTGCAGCGTGGTCTCGGCGGCGGCGGTCGCGGGCGCCGGCGGGGCCTCGAGCCAGCGGAGCTCGCCGAGGCCGATGCCCATGCCGCGCAGCTCGAGCAGGACGCCGGCGAGGTCGGCGCGCAGGATCTCCGGCGTCTCGAACGCGCGGCGCGTGTCGTGGTCGTGCTTCGTGTAGAGGCGGATGACGCGGCCGGGCTGCGTGCGGCCCGCGCGGCCGGCGCGCTGGGCGCAGCTCGCGCGCGAGACGGGCTCGACGCGCAGCTCGCCGAGGCCCGACCACGGCGAGTGCCGCGCGATGCGAGCGAGGCCGGTGTCGATGACGCACGTGACGCCGTCGATCGTGACGGACGTCTCGGCGACGTTCGTGGCGAGGATGACCTTGCGACGGCCGGCAGCGGCGGGGCGCACGGCGCGGTCCTGCTCCTCGGCGGGGAGGTCGCCGTAGAGCGCCACCAGATCGAGGTGATGGACGGCCGCGACGTCGGCGAGGTCCTCGGTGCAGCGCCGGATCTCGCCGGCGCCGGGCAGGAAGACGAGCGCATCGCCGGTGGGTCTGTCCTGGGCCCAGCGCCGCACCGTGGCGGCGACGCGCTTGCCCAGCGGACGGTCGTCGAGCTGCTCCTCGTACTCGATCGTCAGCGCGAAGGTCCGGCCCTCGGACGTCACGATCGGCACGGGGCCCCGGGCATCGCCGAGGTAGGCCGCGACCGGCTCGGCCGCGAGGGTCGCCGACATCGCCACCAGCAGGAGCTCGGGGCGGCGCGCGCGCAGGCGGGCCACGAGCGCGAGCGCGAGGTCGCCGTCGAGGTGGCGCTCGTGGAGCTCGTCGACGATGACGCAGCCCACGCCGCGCAGCTCGGGGTCGGCGAGGAGGCGGCGCGTGAGGATGCCCTCGGTGACGAAGCGGATCTTCGTCGCCGCGCTCACCTTGCGGTCGAAGCGCACCTCGTAGCCGACCTCGCAGCCGAGCTCGACGCGGCGCTCGCTCGCCACGCGCGTGGCCGCGAGCCGAGCCGCGAGCCGGCGCGGCTGGAGCACGATGATCTCGCCCGTCACGAACCCGGCGTCGAGCAGCGCGCCGGGGACCCGCGTGGTCTTGCCGGCGCCGGGCGGGGCCACGAGCACGCACGCGCCGCGTTCACGCACGGCCGCCACGAGCTGGGCCATGACGTCGTCGATCGGGAGCTGCGCGAGTGCCACGACACCACGCTCAGTGCGGGATCAGCGCGCGCGTCGCGGCGGGGACCGGCACCCCGTCGCACTCGCAGAGGTAGCGATCGAAGTTCGTCTCGGCCTCGTCGTTGAGCGAGGCCCCATCGCCGTACAGCTCGCCGAAGTTCTCGTCGTTGCTCTCGCCCGCCTGGCTGAAGAGGCCGCCGTCGTCGTTCGGCTCGCCGCTGCTCCACGCGCTGCCGCTGCCGTAGCCGGCGCTCCCGGTGATCCAGAGCCAGCCGGCGTCGGGCGCGGCCTGATCCGTCGGTTGGAACATGCCGATCCAGTAGCTGTTGCCGAGAACGTTGTTGTCCTGATCTCGCACGGCGAGATCCACGACCTCGACGAGCGTGTCGGCGACCGCGAGGTGCATGGCCGCGCCGCCGGCGGTCTGGAGCGCCTCGCACTCGGTCTCCGCCGTGCGCCAGGTGCGGAACGACGTGCTCGCGAAGTACCAGGACTCGCTGTCCGCGATCTGGAACCAGCCCGGCCCGCTCGGACAGGACAGCGCGGGCGTGACGGGCGCGTCGGGCACCGGCGCGGCATCGCTCGCCTCGCGCGCGTCGGGCTCGCCGGCCTCGCCCGCGGCGTGGCTGCTGCCGCCGCCGCCGCCGCCGCCGGCGTCGATCGGCGCGGCGCTGCTCGGGGCGAAGCTGCACCCCGCAGCAAGCAGCAGCCCTGCGAGCCCCATGCGCATGCGCGCGAGGATACCGGATCGCGCTCCGCCGTTGGCCTATGATCACGCGCCATGCAGTTCCCCGCGCCGCCGGCGCCCGCGTTCGCCGCGGGCCAGGCCGCCGTCACGTCGAGCCGGCTTCGCTACGAGGACCTCACGCAAGACGGTCGCCTCCTGCCGGTCTCGATGCCGTACACGCTCGCCGGCCTCTGGCGCGAGGTCCTCGACGCCCACCCGAGCGCTCGCCTCGCGCGCGGCCGCGGCGTGGTCCCGTTGCTGACGCGGATGACGCTCGCCTCCACGGGCGCCGCGATCCGCGTCGACGAGCCGGTCGAGGCGACGGCGGGCTTCGAGCTCGCGCACGCCCGCGACGCGGCCGGCGAGGTCTCGCGCCTTTACCTCAACTGCTGGGCCGACATCCGCGGCGCGTCGGGGCGGCTGTTCCCGCCGATCGCGGCCGGGCCGCTCGTGCTCGCCGGCCAGCTGTTCGCCGAGCACTCGTTCACGCGCCCGTTCGCGCCGCCGGATCAGCGCCGCGTGCTGCGCTTCGAATCGCCGGGCTTGCCGACGGTGCCCGAGGCGCACTACGTCGCGCCGGCGGCGCAGACGGCGAGCGAGCTCCCGGACGGCGCGCAATGGGCGGGCGAGCTCGCGGCGGACCCCGCCGAGGTCTGCTTCGGCATCGACCATACGGACTCGAACCAGCACGTCAATTCGCTCGTGTACATCCGCGTGTTCCTCGAGGGCGCGCAGCGGCACCTCGCCGCGGCCGGGCGCTCGTATCGCGTGCGCTCGCGCGTCGTCGACATCGCGTATCGCAAGCCCTGCTTCGCGGGCGACCGCGTGCGCGCGCACCTGCGGCTGTTCGAGGCGGCGGGCGCGCTCGGCGTGGCTGGCCACATCGCCGCCGACGGCGACGCGAAGCCGCGCTGCTACGTACGCGTCTGGCTCGAGCCGTGACCGCGGGTCCGCGCCGCTACTGCCAGCGGTGCGTGTAGATGTCGACGAACGACTTCGCGACCTTCTCGAGATCGCCGCGCGGGATCAGCTTGGCCATCGCTTCCTTGGTGGCCATCGGGTCGTCCTTGAACTCGGCGGCGACCTTGATCTGGTTCACGCCGTCATTGAAGTACAGGTTGTACCCGTAGAGGAACGTGCCGGTCGTGTTGCCGTCCTCGTCCTTGGTAAAGTTCTGACCGAGCTCGGTCGTGTAGATCGCCTTCGCGCCGTTCACCTCGGTCGCGCCCAGCTCGAAGACGGTGTCCGGCACGTCGGCGAGCGCGCCGAGGGTCGCCTTCTTCAGCTCGTCGGTCTTCGGCTTCCACGCATCGAGATCCATCGGGGTGCAGGCCGACCCGCACGTGGAGATCGAGACGAGCGCCATCACGCGCGGGCGGCTGTCGGTCTTGTGTTCGATCTCGAGGCTCGTGTCGCCGACCGCGCGCGGTGACCGCAGGAAGCCGGCGAACTGCATGTCCGACAGCGTCTTGAGCTTGTCGGCCGTGAGCGGCGCGGTTGTCTTGATCGGCGCCGACCCGTCGCTGTGCGGCAGCACGATGTCCGGCGCGACGTCCTTGCTCTTCTGCGGGACGAGCGCACCCATCGAGGCCGAACCGACCGCCGCGCTGGAGCCAGACCCGGCGCCGTGGCTGACCGGTTTGCCTTTACACGCCGTGAGCGCGATCACGAGGAGGAGCAGGGTGTTCCGCACGCGCGGAGCCTAGCACGCCGATTCTCACCGTTACGCGCGCTCGAACAGACCGGCCGCGCCCTGACCGCCACCGATGCACATCGTCACGACGGCGTAGCGGCCGCCGCGCCGACGCAGCTCGTACAGCGCCGACGCCGTGAGCTTCGCGCCGGTGCACCCGAGTGGGTGGCCGAGCGCGATGGCGCCGCCGTTGACGTTCGTCCGGTCCTCGGGCAGCCCGAGCTCCTTCGTGCAGTAGACGGCCTGGCTCGCGAACGCCTCGTTGATCTCGAACACGTCGATGTCCGAGACCTTGAGGCCGGCCTTCGCGAGGAGCTTCTGGACGGCGGGGATCGGGCCGATGCCCATGATCTCGGGGTCGACGCCGACCTGGGTGAACGCGCGCAGGATGCCGAGCGGCACGATGCCGAGCTCGTCGCTCTTGGCGCGAGACATCACGAGCACCGCGGCCGCGCCGTCGGAGATCGGCGAGCTGTTGCCGGCCGTGACGCTGCCGCCCATGGCGAACGCGGGCGGGAGCTTGCCGAGGCCCTCGAGCGTCGTCTCGGGACGCGGCAGCTCGTCGATGGCGAAGTCGTGATACTGGCGCGTGCCGTCGGCCGCGTAGCCGATGGCGCGGACGGGGATGATCTCGTCCTTGAAGACGCCCTTCTCGAGCGCGACCTTCGCCTTCTGCTGGCTCTTCAGGGCGAACTCGTCCTGCATCTGGCGCGTGATGCCGAAGCGCTTCGCGACGTTCTCCGCCGTGATGCCCATCGGCGTGTTCGCGCCGGGGAGGCGCTCCATCAGCTCCGGCGACGCCGACAGGTGGAAGCCCGTCATCGGCACCATGGTCATCGACTCGACGCCGCCCGCGAGCACGATGTCGTTCGTGCCGAACGCGATCGAGCCGGCCGCCGTGGCGATCGCCTGGAGGCCGCTCGAGCAGAAGCGGTTGATGGTCTGGGCCGGCGTATCGATGCCGAGGTCGGCGAGGAGCGCGATGAGGCGCGCGACGTTGAGGCCCTGCTCGCCCTCGGGCATCGCGCAGCCGAGGATGACGTCGTCGATCTTGCCGGCGACCTGCGGGAGGCGCGCGAGGAGCCCCCGGATGACGTCCGCGGCGAGCTCGTCGGGACGCTTGGTGGCGAGGGTGCCCTTGTGACCGCGACCGACGGCGGAGCGAACCGCGTCGGCGATGACGATTTCGGTGGTCATGGCTTCTGTCTCCTAGTTCCGCAGCGGCTTGTTGTTCTGGAGCATGTACTGCATGCGCGCCTGGCTGAGCGGCTCGCCGCACAGCGAGACGAACGCCTCGCGCTCGAGCTCGAGGA
>JANXOM010000420.1 GCA_025353585.1 Deltaproteobacteria bacterium | reverse complement strand
CGCGCAGGCCGCGGGCGAGCCGGTGGGGCCGCCGGGCGTGGCCGCGGTGTACAGCGACCTCGGCTACATCACGCTCGGCGCGGTGCTCGAGCGCGCGTGCGGCCAGCCGCTCGAGGATGCGTATCGCGAGCTCGTCGCGGCGCCGCTCGGGCTCGCGGCGCGCTACGCGGGGACGACGGCGCTGCCTGACTGCGTCGCCACGGAGCGCGACGCGCGCGGGCTCGTCGCCGGCCGCGTGCACGACGAGAACGCCTACTACGGCGGCGGCGTATGCGGTCACGCGGGGCTGTTCGCGTCGATCGGTGACGTCGCCCGATTCGCCGAGGCGATGGTCGGACTGGCGAGCGGAGACGCACACGGGCGCATCCGAGCGGACGTCGCGGTGCGCTTCTGGACCACGGCGGGCGCGCCCGACACATCGTGGCGCCTTGGCTGGGACACGCCGTCGCGCACACCTGGGGTCTCGCACGCCGGGGACCGCTGGCCGCGAACGGGCGCGGTCGGGCACCTGGGGTTCACGGGGACGTCGCTGTGGCTCGATCTCCCGCGTCGGCGCTGGGTCGCGTTGCTCACGAACCGCGTGCATCCGACGCGCGACGGCTCGGCGGACGCGATCAAGGCGCTGCGCCGCGCGGTCGGAGACGCCGTGACGGACGCGCTCGGCTAGGTTCGGCATGCGGGTTGCTCTTACCGCGGAGCATGTCCCCCTCGATTCATGTCGAAGACCACACGAAGGCCGCGCGCGGGCGCGCCAAGGCGAAGCTGACGGGCGCGAAGACGGTCGCGCAGACGACGCCGGCTTGGCGCAAGGTCGCCTTCGCCGCGACGGCGAGCCTTGTCCCGCTCGCGACGGGCCTCGTCATTGGCCGCCGCAGCAAGCTCGGCGGCGCGCTCGCGGCCGGCGGCGTGGCGCTCGGGATGCTCGCGCTCCGCGCGCAGCTCCAGCGCCTCTTTACCGACGAGCCGGCGTACACGCCCGAGAAGCGGATCGGCAAGCTGCAGGTGCGCGCGTATCCGGCGCGCGTCGAGGCGACCACGCAGATCGACACCGGCCGCATCGAGGACGCGCTCGACCAGGGCTTCCACCGCCTCGCCGGGTTCATCTTCGGCGGCAACCAGACGCACGAGACGCTGCCGATGACGGCACCGGTGACGGCGCGCGGCGAGAAGCTCGCGATGACGACGCCCGTGATCGCGAGCGATCACGACGGCAGCTACACGCTGGCGTTCATCATGCCGCCGGGCCGCGATCTCGCGTCGCTGCCGAAGCCGATCGACAAGCAGGTGCACCTGCGGGAAATCCCGGCGCGCCGGGTCGCGGTCCTGCGCTTCGCCGGTCGCCACACGGCGGGCAACATCGGCGCGCACGAGCGCGAGCTCCTGCGCCTGGTCACGGCGACGGGCCTCGAGTCGGTCGGCAAGCCGAGCTTCGCGGGCTTCGATCCGCCGATGACGCTGCCGATGCTGCGCCGCAACGAGGTCTGGATCGAGGTCGCGGCGGAGAAGGACGCGCGGGACTGAGAGCGTCCTCGCGCCAGATCACCCGCCGCGGCGGTGATCCCGCTCGAACTTATTTCCGGCGGCCGTTGGTGCGGCGGATGTGTTTGCCGAGCTTCGGCTCGCGCACGATCGGCCGCGTGTCACTACCGGGCGCGCCGAACATGCCGTCGATGCCGCGGTCGGCGCAGGCCCAGAGCGAGATCAGGATCGCGAGATCCGCGAGCGCCCGCCGCGTCATCGACGTCGGGATCACGAGCCCGTAGGTGTCCGACACGAACCGCAGGTCGCCGAGGATCCGCGCGACGTCGTTGCGATCGATGGCGCCGTGCCAGTAGGCGACGCGCGTCAGCAACAGCTCCTGGTGCCGGCGCAGGAACTCTCCCATCGAGAGCGGCTCGGCGATGCGCACGGATGGTGGGCGGCAGATCTCGAGGAGATCCTCGAGGTACTCGTTCCAGTGACGCGCGAGCCGCTGGTTCTCCGGCTTGCGGAGGACCTTCACGCGCTCGACGGAGAAGTCGCCCTTCACCGTCGCGCGGAAGCGCGGCTTGACGGCCATGAGGTCGAACAGCTCCGGCGGGTCGTCCTTGTTGTAGTCGATGTCGTGATAGACCCACCAGTTGCGGATCTGCGGCCACGTCATGACGCTCAGCTGCGGGTCGTCGGTCGAGTCCACGACGACGAACTTGCGATCCTCGGCGCGGAGCACCGTGATCCAGTGCGTCCACTCCTCGACGCAGAGCAGCACCGGCGTGTGCTCGCGCAGGAGAGCGAGCAGCACCTTGCGCGCGTCCTCCGGATCGCTGCGGCGCTCGAGCACCAGGTCGCATTCGAAGGCGCGCGCGGCGCGGGCGAGCTGGATCTCGTTCGTGCCCGACCACCAGTGGGTGCGCGCGGTGGAGCTGATCTGGTTCACATCGACCATGCGGCCGAGCGCGAGCAGGGCGTGCTTGAGCGCGAACGGACCGCAGGTCCACTCGTTCGGCTGGGGGTAGAACCCCGGTGCGGATAACGCCTCGGTCACGCGGGGCGCACTCTACTCCCTTGCCGTGCGCAGCGGATCTGCCACGCAAAAGGCAGCAATCTCGACCAGTTACTGCCAGCGCCGGCCGGCCCGGACCGAGGCTCGCGGGTGCGCCGCGATCATCTCCCGCCACCGCCGCAGCGCCGCCGCGTGCTCGTGAGACGCGACCGCCGCCCGGGCGATCGCGTCGATCATGAACACCCGCTGCGGCTCGAAGTGCTCCGGCGTCCACGCCACGTCGCCGACATCGAGGGCCCCGGTCGGCTGGGCCGCGCGCCGCTCGAGCCACGCGACCAGCTCGTGCTCCCAGCGCCCCTCGGCCGCGCCGGCCGCCGCATCCCGCACCGCCGCCAGCATCGCCGTCGCGAGCTCCGCCGACATGACGAGCTCCGTGCTGGCGCCGAGGTGCCGGTTACTGAACACCACCATGGACCACTGACCCTACGGGCCCCCTGTGACAATCCCGAGTCAGCTGTTGATCGTCACGGTGACACTTCGCGTGTGCGGGCTGGTCCGGTGCTCCCACAGATAGAGCCCCTGCCACGTCCCGAGCGCCAGCCGCCCGGCCTCGACCGGGATCCCGATCGACGTCTGCGTCAGCACGCTGCGTACGTGCGCGGGCATGTCGTCATCGCCCTCGGCCGTGTGTGTGTACAGCGCGTCGCCGTCGGGTACGAGCCGCGCGAGGAACGCCTCGAGGTCCCGCCTCACCGCCGGATCCGCGTGCTCCGACACGATCAGCGACGCGCTCGTGTGGTGCACGAACACCGTGGCGAGCCCGTCCCGCGCGCCGCTCCCGCGCACGATCTCGCTCACGTCCCGCGTGATGTCGTACGTGCCGCGCCCACGCGTGGTGATCGCGAGCTTGCCGCGGTGGACCATGCCGCGCCTCGCCGCCCGCTACGTCTTCGGCGCCGTCTGCGTCAGCGCGCCGAGATAGTCCTTCTTGCCGACCGGCACGCCGTTGTGCCGCAGCAGGGCGTACGTGTGCGCCACGTGGAAGCCGAAGTTCGGCTGCACGTGCTCGAGGAAGTAGTCCTGGCCCGTCATCGTCTTGCCTTCCCAGCGCGGCGTCGTGATGGTGCGCGTGGCCGCGCCCTCGAAGTCCTTCGCCGTCAACGCGCCGAGCCACTGCTGGACCGACTGCAGGCGGGCGTGGAGCTCCGCGACCGTCGTCTGGTTGTCCGCGTGGGCGGGGGCGTCCTTGCCCGTCAGGCGCGCGGCGCCGAGCTTCGCCGTGTCGCACGCGATGCCGACCTGCGCCGAGAGCGGCAGCTGGTCCGGCGCGAGGCGGAACCCGAGGTAGAGGTTCTGGTCGAACTTCTTCTGCTCGGCATGAGCCGTTGCCATCTCGAGCCACTTCTCCACCTGGCCGAGCTGCTTCTTCATCTGCTGGACGGATTCGTAGAACATCCGCGCATCCTACGCGCCTTCGGAGAATTGCAACGAGCGAATGCGCCCGTTGATCGGGGAGGTCCTTTCACCGATGATGGCCGATGGCCTCCGCTCTGCGCCGTCGTCTTTGCCTCGCGCTCGCCGCCGCCCCGTCGCTCCTGGGTGCCTGTTCGCTGATCTACAACCCGAGCAACATCGCCGCGGACCGCGCCGAAGCCGGGGCAGGGCCGGACGCCACCCACGTCGACGGCGCGGTCGATGCCGAGATCATCTTCGACGCCGATCCCGACATGCTCGCCCTCACGGCCGTCGAGCCGAACCTCCTCGTCGAGGGGCAGGGCGTCGGCGGCAGCTACCCGACGATCCTCGTCGTCCACGGCACGCAGATGGTCGCGAACCAGACGACCGTCGCCATCACGGCGCACGACGGCTCGGGGCCGATCGCGCAGCTCACCGTCGACAACGCGCACCTCGAGGTCGCGGCGGACGGCAAGATGCTCGCGGTCCCGGTCGCGTTTGCGATCGATACGCTCCACGGGACCGCCGCCGCGGCGCTGCGTCTCGACATCACGGTGACGCAGATGGGCTCGGCGGGGCCTGTCAGCCGCGCGCTGACGACGACCCCCGGCGCCGACGGGCCGGTCCTCGCGCTCTCGTTCCTCGACGAGCTGACGAACGCCTCGCCCGAGTTCATGACGGGCGCGATCGCGCCGGGCACGTATCTTTACTCGCAGGTCACGGTCACGGGCGGCCTGCGCCCGTCCACGACCACCGGGCCGCTGCGGATCACGGCCATCTCGTCGCTCTCGATCACCGGCGTCACCGACGCGAAGGCCGTCCTCGGCACCCCCGGCGCCGGCGGGAATAGCGGCGGCAACGGCGGCGGCGCCTCGACGCTCGGCCCTGCGATCGCGGGCGGCACCGGCGGCGGCGGCGGCGGCGGCAAGTCCTCGGGCGGCGGCGGTGGGTTCGGCAGCGTCGGACAGGGCGGCGCGGCGGGCGGCACGGAGACGGGTGATGAAGGGCTCGTCTCGCTCGCGCAGAACCGCTCGAGCGGCGGCGGCGGCGGGGTCGGCGGCACCGGGATCGGCGCGGCGGGGGGTGGC
>JANXOM010000403.1 GCA_025353585.1 Deltaproteobacteria bacterium | reverse complement strand
GCCCGGGCTCGCCTGGGTCCCGCCCGCGCCGCCGCCGCCGCCGAGCGCGCGGAGCGTGATGCCGTCGCTGATCGCGGCCGCTTCGATCGAAAGGAAGCCGCCCGTGCCGCCGCCGCCGCCCGCTGCATTCGCACCGCCCGCGCCGCCCGCGCCATTCACCGTGATCGCCAGCCCGGTCACGGTCCCGACGGCAATCAGGGCGAGCGCGCCGCCGCCCCCGCCGCCAGCCAGCGGCGGAGCCGCGGCCGCGAGGGTGCCGCCGCCGCCCCCGGGGCAGCCAAGCGCGAGGGTCGTGGACGCGGCGAGGGGGTGCGGTGCTCCGCCGAGCGCGTCGCCGCTCGCGCCCGTCCCGCCGCGGGCGCCGGGGCTCCCGAACGAGCCACCCGCGCCGCCGCCGGCCCCGACATGGCCGCCCTGCTGGAGCGCGAGCCCGTCGAGGTCGGTCGCGCAATGCGCGGCCGAGCCGGGCGCTGGCGCGACGTCGATCGTCCCGACCGTCAGGTCGTGGAGCGAGACGAGCACCAGCGCGCGCGAGCCAGTCACGTGGAGCTGCGAGAGCGGGGCGATGGTCGCGCCGGGGATGACGCACATCGGCGTACCGTCCGCGGCGAGCCGGAGCACGCACGTCGCCTCGGAGTCGGTGTCGAGCGTGGCCGGCAGCGCGATGTCGCGGGTCGGCTCGACGTCGAAGCAGACCTCGACGCGCGTGCCGTAACAGAAGGGTCTGGCGGAACCCGGACCGTCGACGACGGCATCGGCCGTCCCGTCGCCGCCCGGCGCCGCGGCATCGGCAGAGAACGCATGGATCCCGAGGATCGAGTTGCACCCGGCGAGGGCCACCACCAAGACGAGCCCGCCAGGTCGCACGGCGGCAATGATACACTTTCGGCGTGCCGGCGCTGGGGACGCTCGTCGGGAGCAAGTTTCGGATCGAGCGCGTCCTCGGACGCGGCGGCATGGGCACGGTCTATGCGGCGACGCACATCCACCTCGGCACGACCGTCGCGCTGAAGTTCCTGTCCGCGGAGATGGCGAGGAACCCGCGGACGGTCGAGCGGTTCATGCGCGAGGCGCGCGCGTCGGCGAGCCTGCACAGCGAGCACGTGTGCTGGGTGTCGGACGTGGCGACCGAGGGCGAGACGCCGTACATCGTCATGGAGCTGCTCGAGGGCAAGGACCTCGCAAAGGTCAAACGCGAGGGTCCGCTCGCCCCGACGCTCGCCGCCGAGTACGTGCTTCAAGCCTGCGCGGGGGTGGCGGAGGCGCACGCCGCCGGCATCGTCCATCGCGACCTGAAGCCCGGGAACCTGTGGCTCGCCGCGCGCGCGGATGGCTCGCCGCTCGTGAAGGTGCTCGATTTCGGCGTCGCGAAGGGACCGACGCAGGAGGGCGACTTCAGCCTGACGCAGACGTCGAACATCATCGGCTCCCCGGGCTACATGTCGCCGGAGCAGCTGCGCTCGAGCAAGATCGTCGACCAGCGGAGCGACATCTGGGCCCTCGGGGTGATCCTGTACGAGCTCGTGATGGGCGCGCAGCCGTTCCGCGCCGTGACGATCACGGATCTCGCGCTCGCCATCGCGATGGATCCGACGCCGCCGCTGGGTGGCATGCCGCCGGCGTACGCGGCGATCGTGACGCGTTGCCTCGAGAAGGATCCGTCGCAACGGTTCCAGGACGTCGGCGCGCTGGCGGCGGCGCTGGCGCCCCTCGCGCTCGGGCACGTCGGATCCAGCGCCGTGCAAATGCTCGTCAAGAGCGCCACGATGCCGCCGCCGCGGCTGAGCCACGCGGTGACGGCGGTCGTGGAGGTGGCCCCGCCGATCGCGCCGACAGTGACGATCGCGCCGCGGCCGGCCTCGGAACAGGTCGCGGTGCGGACCGTGGACGGCTACGCGGCGGTCACGACGCTCGCGTCGGCCAGCGGGGTCGTGGCGGGCTCGCCGGCGCCCGCGCGCGGCGAGGGCCGACAGCTGCCGTGGATCCCGCTGACGGTGGCGGCGGTGCTGACCGGCGTCGGCGTGGCGGTGCTGGCGCTCGGCGGCTTCGGAGGAAGCGGACGTGGGGCGCCGACGGCGCGGCCGGTGATGGCGCCGGTGATGGCTCCGACGGTGACGGCGGCAGAAGCGGGCTCGGGCTCGGGTTCGGTCCCTGCCGCCGTCGTCGACTCGCCCCGTCCGGAGGCGTCACCGAAAGCGCAGCTGACACCGCCCACCGACTCGCCGCGCTCGACTCCGATGCCGTCGCCGGGCGCGCCCAAGCATGCACCCGCGCGGCCGAGCGCGGTCCCCCCCGCGCGGCCGGCCACGTTGCCCACGCCGACGCCAGGCTCCGAGGATGTCGGTGCGAGCCGCATCTAGCGCGCTCGCCGCCGCGCTCGCCGTCCTCGGCGCGTCCGCCGTCGCGCAGGCCGGGCCGAGCGCCGCCGACCAGGCGTTCCAGCAGGGCCGCGACCAGCTCGCCCTCGGCAAGTACGGCGAGGCCTGCACGTCGTTCGCGAGGAGCGAGCGCCTCGATCCGCAGCAGGGCACGCGCTTCAACATCGCCCAGTGCGACGAGAAGCTCGGGCGCCTGGTCGCCGCGCTCGCGATCTACCTGGACCTCGCGCAGCACGACGCGAACCCGCAGCGCAAGGTCATCGCCGTCAAGCTCGCCGCCGACCTCGCCGCGCGCGTCGCGCACATTCACCTGCGCGTGACCCACGGCGCGCCCGGGCTCGTCGTCACGCTCGACGGCGTCGACGTCACGGCCGCCCCGGACGACGTCGCGGTGGACGTCGGCATGCACGTCGTCGTCACGTCGCAACCGGGCGCGTCGACGCGTACGCCCGTCGAGGTCCGCGCCGAGCGCGCCGACTTCGAGGTCCAGATCGACGCGGTCTCGTCGCCGCCGCCCGTCGTCATCCGGCCCGCCGCCGCGGGCGCGCATCACCGCGACCGCCGCCCGCTCGTCGCGGTTGCCGTCGGCAGCGCAGCGCTCGTCGCGGGTAGCGTGTTCGGCGTGCTCGCGCACGGCCGCTGGAGCGATGCGAAGGACGCTGACGCCCGCGGTGACGTCGCCCGCGCGAATACGCTCGCCGACCAGGCGTCCACCCGTGGCACGGTTGCGACGGGCCTGTTCGTCCTCGGCGGCCTCGGCGCCGTCCTCGGCGTGACGCTCTACCTGACCTCGTCACGCGACGAGCAGGCGACGCGCGTCACGGCCGCGCCCGTCACCGGTGGCGGCGCTGCGGTCGTGTTCGCCGGCCACTTCTGACCGGAGGCGCCGCGCCCTAGTAGTGCGCTTGCTGCTGGTAGCCCTGCGCGGGCACCCACAGCGGATCGACGAACGTCTGCGCGAGGATCACCGTGATGTTGTCCGTGCCGCCGTTGTTGTTGGCGGCGCGGATCAGGTTCTCCGCGATCGTCTCGAGCGACTCGCCCGACGTCATGATCTCGCGGATCATCCAGTCGTCGACGAGGTCCGACAGGCCGTCACAGCACAGCAGGAACACGTCGTTGTGCTCCGGCGACATCGTGTTGTGCTCGATCTCGACGTTCGCGTCGAGACCCACGGCGCGGATGATGACGTTCGAGGTCGCGGGTCCGAGCGTGCCGATGAGGTCCGGCCGGTCCTGGTACAGGTTGCGCAGCGAGTGGTCGCGCGTGAGCTGCTGCAGCATCCCGCTTCGCAGGAGGTAGGCGCGCGAGTCGCCGCAGTGGCAGACGTGGACGAGGCCCTCCTCGAATCGAATGCCGACGGCCGTCGTGCCCATGCCGTGGCACGCGATGTCCGCGAGCGAGCGCTGGAACACGGCCGCGTTCGCCGCCTTCATGGCGGTGACGAGCGGGTCCTGGCCCGGGCCCGGCGACGGGTCGCCGGTCTTGATCGCGTGCACCACCGTGCGGATCGCGATGTCGGACGCGACCTGGCCGGACGCGTGCCCGCCCATGCCGTCGCACACGACGTACACGCCGAGGAAGTCGTCGTAGTACATCGCGTCTTCATTCTGCGTGCGCTGCGCGCCGACGTCGGTTCGCCCGACGCCCCGCAGCAAGAACCGCTCGACCGGCACGGCGCGCGGATCAGCGCTGGCGCTCATTCGGACACCTTCCGGTTGGGCAGCGGGCGGGCTTTCCATAACGCGGGCCACGGCGTGCGGCGCTCCGCGCGCAGCTCCGCGATGATCGCGATGGCCTCGTCCTTCGGCATGCCGCTGACATCGGCCGTCGTCAGTCGCCAGGTGGTCTTCATCGCCTCGTCGACCATGGCCACGATGTCGAGGCGCTGGTCGGCCGCCATGTCGACGACCTCGAACGTCTTCTCGAAGTCGAGCTCGGGACGGTGCAGGTCGCGCAGCAGCGCCTGCGGCGTGCAGTCCTTGAGGTCGTCCTGCATCTCGGGCGGCAACTCGACCTCGCGCGGCTCGGCGATGAGGTGCTGGCGCTCGATGGCGGCGA
>JANXOM010000172.1 GCA_025353585.1 Deltaproteobacteria bacterium | reverse complement strand
GGCGCGGCTCGTCGCGGAGGTCAGCCGCGAGGGCGGCCGCGATCACGGGCGCGGCCGCGCGGTCGCCGAGCACGGCCGCCGTGTCGACCGCGATGCGCCTGAGCTCGGCGTCCTGCGTCGGCGTGATCAGCGCGCGGACCTCGGGCGCCAGCGCGCTGAGCCCCGCCCGTCCGATCGCGGTCACCGCCGCGCGCCGCGCAACGCCATCCGCGCTGCCGAGCGCCTCGTGCAGCGCGGCCGCCATGAGCGTCCGCGCGGCCGGGATGCGCGCCGGATCGGTGGCCGGCGCACGCGCGATCCGCGTGGCCGCGCGGGCGAGCTCGCCATGCGCCACGCGCGCCGCCACCACGTCCCCGAGCGGCAGCTCCACGTCGACGAGCGCGGCCGTCGCGGCTCCGGCCTGGCGTCGATCGCGCGCGAAGCGCCAGCGCAGGTGCGCGCGGTCGTCGTCGGAGCGCAGGTCCGGCGGGGGCACGGCGAGCGGCGCGGCATCGGCGATGACGCCGCGCACCGCGCGATCGAAGTCCGCGTCTCCGCTCGCGGGCGCGCCGACGACCGCGACCGCGCCCTGCCCGTCCACCGTCAGCTCGACGTCGGCGACGCGCGTCATGTCGTTGAGCGGGTGCGTCGGCGGCAGCCGGAGGCGACAGTCGTCGAGGAACTGCGCCCAGCCCCACGTGAGCTGGAGCGCGACGCGCTGGAGGTACGCCGCGCCGCGCGCCGAGGCGTCGAGCACCGCCGGAGGACCGAGGGTCGGCGCGCGGGGCGCCGCCGGTGGCGGTCGGGCGGGAGCTGGGTGACAGCCGGCCGCGACCAGCAGCAGCGCCAGCGCGCGCACGTTACGACGCGCTGTCGAACGCCGCGGAGCCAGAGCCCGAGCCCGAGCCCGAACCCGAGCCCGAGCCCGTATCCGGCGGCGCGTCCACGCCGGCGTCCACGCTCGGCGCCGGCGAGTCGAACGTCAACGTCGGGTTGTTCTTCGCCGCGCCCACGAACGTCATGAACGTGTGGTCGTAGACGACCTTCGACGCCGCGTCGGTGCCGACCACGTGCAGCGTCGCCGGGCCGAACGGGAGCCCGTCGACGAACTGCGGGAACTGGTCCGTCGACTCGCGGCACGGCTCGGGATCCGTGCCGTCGAGCTTCTGGCCCTTGTCGGCCGCCTTCGTCACGACCTGGCCGCCGGCCGTCAGCGTGATCGTCTGCGTCTTCACGACCGGCGAGGCGGCCGAGCACGTGTCGCCCCCCCACGTCAGCCGGAACAGGAACGTGCCGGTGTACGCGGTCGTCCACGCCGTGTACGGGATCTCGACCGTCGACATGGTGACGAGGTTCGACTGCGCCGCCGCGATCATCGTCGTGACGGGCGCGGTGACCAGCGGGGTGCCGTTGATGTCCAGCGGGGTCACCGCCACGGTGTAGTTGCCCTGAGCGAGGCCGACGAACGTCGTCTGCCCGTCGCCGCATCCGGTCTGCACGTCGGAGCCCGCGCTGCCACCGGCCGCGGGCGTGGCCGTGACGTGCATGAGCACCGCGCCGACATCGCTGCAGGAGTCATCGGGGAAGCCGAGCGCCGGCTCGTTGTCGAACTCCCACTTCACGACGGTCGAGCCCGGGATCGAGCAGTCGGCCGTCTGGCACTTGGGCGGATCGCTGCACGCCACGAGGGCGAGCGCGCCGAGCCACAGGGCCTTCACGCCGACACCTCCTCGCGCGCATGGAGCCCGAGGTGACGGCGCACCTGGAAGTACGATTCGCTGACCGCGTACGCGAGTAGATCGCGCAGGCGGTCCTTGACCGACATCGTGGAGAGGGCCGCGCCCTCCGTCGCGATGGCGCGCGCCGCCGTCTCGAAGTCGTTGCACACGATGAGGCCGACGCGGTTCGCCGTGAGGTCCGTCGCCGTGCGCCAGCCCGCGATGAGCCCGTTGCCCACGCGGCCCGACAGCTTCGCCGACAGCTCGCCCACCTGGTCGAGCAGCGGGCCCGGGACCTGCTGCTTGAGCAGGAGCGAGAGCTTCTTCGCCTCGTCGCTGCCGCCGTCCCACGCCTTGCCGTCGCCCGTCTCCATCGGCGCGCCGCCGGCGAGCACCGCCGCCGCGAACGCCGCCTCGACCTTGGGCAGCGTGCCGAGGGCGAGCATCACGAAGCGCTCGGGCCGCAGGTACGCCATTCGCTTGCCGATCTCGAACGCGAGCTCGCGCTCGTCCGTCTTGCCGAAGACCGGCGCGCCGACGAGCAGCGACGGCACGAGCCGCTGCCGCTCGGCGCCGAGGCCGACGGTGTTCGCAACGCGCAGGCCATCGCCCGTCTCCTGCATCCACACCATCGGCGCCGGCTCGATCGCGAGCACGCCGCTGACGTACTTGATCATGCGGGTCGCCGCGCGCGGGTCGCGGTCGAGGTCCGCGCGGCCATCCGGGGCGAGGCCGAACGCCGTCACCGGCTGCGCTGTCCCGCCGGCGAGCGCGCCGAGGGTCGACGTGAAGATGGCGCCGACGTGGCGGTCCTCGCGGGGGTGGATGATCGACTTCTGCCAGAGCTCCTCGGTCAGCCGGCGCGGCGCCGGGATGAACTTCTCGTTGCGGTAGCGGTGGTAGAGGACCTTCTCCTCGTCCGAGGCCGCGCCGAGGAACACGAGCGCCTGCGCGACGCACCACGCCTTGTCGAGCTCGTGCTCGGCGCGGTAGAGGCTCGCGAGCGCCTTGTAGAGCTCGACGCGATCGGGGGCGTGGGAGAGCAGGAACTGCAGCTCGGTGATCGCCTCGTGGCGGCGGATCTCGCCGGCCTCGAGGTAGAGGTCCGCGAGCTGCTCGTGGCGCGCGACGTCATCGGGCGCGAGCTCGCACGCGACCTGGTACGCCTCGGTGGCCGCCTCGGTGTCGCCGAGGTGGTCGAGGCAGATGTCACCGAGCCGCGTCCACAGCTGGAGCTGCTGCTCGACCTCGGCGTCCTCGCCGAGCCGCTTGAGCTGGCGGCGATACGCGCGCGCCAGGTTCTTGAAGTCCTTGCGGTCGGTGAGCAGCTTGTCGACGGCCTCGAACGCCTTCGGGGTCGCCGGCGCGTCGTCGAGGGCCGCGTTGAACTTCTCGACCGCGAGGTCGGCGTCGCCGAGCTCGTCGCGGGCGATGACAGCCGCCGTGTAGTGGAACCGCGCGCGGCGATCGGTGGCCGTCTCCTGCGCCGACAGCTGATCGAGCGTCTCGATCGCGCGGCGCCAGTTGCGCTGCTCGGTGAACGCTTCGAGGAGCTTGTGGAGGAGGACGCGCGACGCGCCCGCGAGCTTCAAGCCCTCGAGGTACGCGCCGACGGCGGAGCCGACGTCCTTGAGGCGCTCGCGCCAGATGTCGCCGATCTCCTCGAACAGCTTCGCGCGGCGCGGCTCGCTGTCCTCACGCTTCGAGAGGGCCTCGACCTGCGCGCGCTTCGCGTCCGCGACCGTCTTCCACTCGCCGTGCGCGCCGCCGAGCTCGACCATGCCCTCGAGCGTGGGCTCGTGCAGCGGCTCGCGCTCGAGCGCGCGGCGGAAGTTGCTCTCCGCCTTCTTGTCCTCGCCGAGCGCGCGGGCCGCCACGCCGAGGCGGTACCAGATCTCGGCGACCTGACCGTCGGAGATGCCGGCGCGGTGGCGCGCCAAAATTTCGCGGTACCGCTTGTCGACTTCCTTCCACGCCTCCGCGCTGGCCTCGCCGCCGCCGGCGCCATCGTTGGCCTTGGCCTCGGCCATCAGCACGTTCGCGAGGCCGATGGACGCGTCGAGGCTGTCCGGATCCGACTCGACGGCGAGCCGGAAGTGGCGCGCCGCCTTCTCGGTGCGGTGCAGCGCCTCGTACGCGGCGCCGAGCTGGGCCTCGCGGCGGCTGCGCTCGAGGCGATCGACGCCCTCCGCCTGCCGCGCGAGCATCTCGAGGACGGGGAGCGCGTCGTCCCAGCGCTTCGTCGAGACGAGGCGATCGGCGACCCGCTGGCCGGCCTCGACGTGGTCGGGATCGAGCTTGAGCAGCCGCTCGTAGATGCCCTCGGCGCGGCCCGGATCTTCGAGCCGGGTCTCCACGATCTGGCCGGCCTGCCAGAGCAGCGCGATGCGCTCGGCGCGGCTGCCGCTGGCGGCCTCCGCGCGCTGGAGCATCTCGACGGCCTGGGCGAGGTTGTTCTTCTTGTCGTGCAGGGCGCCGAGGCCCTTGAGCGCGGCGAGGTTCTCGCCGTCGAGCGCGAGCGCCTTCTCGAAGTGGCGGAGCGCGATCTCGGCGTCGCCGAGGTGCTCGGCCGCGATCTTGCCGGCTTCGGCCCACAGCTGCGCGCCCTTCTCGCCTTCGAGCGCGGCGTGCTTCGTCAGCATGTCGACGGCGCGGTCGTACTGCTCGGTGCGGAGATAGAGGCGCGGCAGGACCGCGAGCGCCGTCCGGTTGCTGTCCTCGATCGCGAGCACGTTGAGCGCGGCGTCGATCGCCTTGTGCGGATCGTCGAGCTCGCGCTCGTGGATCTGCGCGGCGGCGAGGTAGAGCTCGACGCGCTGGGCCGGCGTCTTCGACACCGCGATGTGGCGGTTCTGCACGGCGACCAGCTCGTACCAGTTCGACTCGGCGGCGAGCACGCGCTCGAGGCCGCGATACGCGTCGTCCGCGTTCGGATCGGCCGCGAGCAGCTTCTGGTACGCGTCCGTGGCGCGCGCGGGATCCCGATCCTCGAGCTCGGCGGCGAGCTTGCGCAGGGTCGCGAGCTTCTCGCCCTCGGGCGCGACCTGACCGAGCCGCTCCATCGTGCGGAGGTAATCCTCGGTCCGGCCCGTCTTGTCGTACAGCTCCACGAGCGCCTTGAGCGCCGTGGCGTCGCTGCCGTTCGCCGTCACGGCCGCCTCGTGGCGCGCGATCGCGCCCTCGAGGTCACCGAGCTTGTCGGCGCGCAGGGTGGCGAGCTCGCGGCGGATCGCGGTCGCGCGGCCGGCGTCGCCGTTGGCCTGGCTGATCTCCGCGCGGCGGTCCATGACCTTCGCGAGGTTCGCCCAGCGCTCGTCGCGGCGGTACAGGCGCTCGAGCGCGGCGAGCGCGTCGTCGCTGGACTCGTCCGCATCGGCGGCGGCCTGGTAGGCGTCGATGGCCTTGGCCGACGACGCGAGCTGGCTCTCGTAGAGGTCGCCGAGGCCGCACAGGAGGTCGACCTTGATGGCGACGTCGGTCTCGATCTCGGCGTGTGCGCGCAGCGTGTCGGCGAGGTCCGCCCACTTCTGCTGCTTGCGGAACGTCTCGGCGAGCGCGACGAACGCGGCGCGGTTCTTCGCGTCGAGCTCGATCGCGCGCCGCAGCGAGGGCAGCGCGTAGTCGGCCCGGTCGAGCTTCATCGCGTACCAGCCGCCGAGGCGCGCCCACCACTTGGAGGCGAGGAGCGGATCCGTGGCCTCGGTCGCGATCTCGGACGCCTCGGACACGAGGTCCGCCCAGCCACCGGTCGCGGCGGCGAGCTTCTCCGCGAGGGCGACGATGGCGTCGTCCTCGGGCGTGACGTGCAGCGCGGCCGTGACGGCCTCGAAGGCGCCCTTGAGGTCGCCCACGCCGGTCTCGTAGACCTCGGCGAGCTGGCGCAGCGCCGCCGCGCGCTCGGCCGGCTCGGCCGCGTTCTCGACCTTGCCGAGGAGGATCTCCACGACGGTCTCCCACTGCTTGTCCGCGCGCGCCTTGCGCTCGATGAGGTCGAGGGCGTCGCGCGCCTCCGCGCTCTCCTCGCCGCTCTCGCCGAGCAGCGCGATCCAGCCCTCGGTGTCGTCGGCGTCGGGCCGCGACTGCGTCAGCGAGACGCTCGCCTTCGTGCAGGCCGCGCCGAGCTCCTCGAGCCACTCGAGGACCGAGCTCTGCGCGACGTCGTCGCCGCCCTTGCCGGGCAGGTTCACGACCTCGATGCGGTGATCGGCCATGAGCTCGTCGACCGTGACGGGGCCGACGTTCGCGCCGAGGAAGTAGTGCGTGCCGCGCGGCGGCTCGAACATGCCGAACACGCGGTCGAGGAGCGCGGACAGGTCGGGATCGCCGTAGCGGAAGCCGACGAACACGAGCGAGCCCTCGACGTACAGCTTGCGCGCGTACTCGCGGAGATCCACAGCCCGCGACAAGGCGCGGCGGACGCTCCGCGGCGTGACGACGTAGGTGTCGAACGAGCCGAGCATCTTGACGATCGTCCGGCGGCGCGGGGAGAGCTCGCCGAGCTCCTGGTAGGTCACGACCCGCGCGGGCGGCCAGCCGTCGGGCGACGTGGTCTCGAACGCGTGCTCGAGCACGTCGCCGGGGAACGTCGTCCAGACGTGGCGGAACGGCAGCTTCGCGAGCGCGCGCGGCAGGGCCGGCACCTCGACGGGCGCGGCCCACATCTCCTGGACGATCTTGTCGCAGGTCTCCTCTCCCAGCGACCGGGCGAGGAAGCCGATGGCGCGGACGAGGTTGCCCTTGTTGAGGAGCTTCTCGAGATCCTTGGTCGCGGTGTCATCACCGTCCCGACCACGGGTCTCGAGCGCCTTCGTCATGCGCTCGAGAACGAGCTTCCAGCTTGGTACGCCGAGTCCCGCTCCGACAACGAGCGCTGCTTTGCCCGTCCGGATCTGTTCGATGAGGGACTCGGGGATCGTGTGCTCTTGCATCCTGAACCCCCGGGTATCGCTTGGTTAAGTCGCGGACCCTAGCGGGGGCAGCGCGGCGCCGCAAGCGAGATCGTCAGCGTTGGCTCACCCCGTGATAAACCCGGCGGCGGTGCGGCTCCGGAGGAAATTGACGCTGGCGTTCTTCCTCGTCAGCACGCTCGTGAGCCTGGTCCTGGCGGTGTTCCTCTACCGCTTCATCGAGGCCCAGCTCACCGACGAGGTGCACGAGCGCCTGCGCGACATCGCGCAGATCGGCGCGAACGAGATCGAGCTCGAGCCGTACCGCGCGCTCCGCGATCAGCTCGTCACCCTCGACGAGGCTCACGTCACGGCCGTCGAGCAATCCGCGCCGTACCGCGAGATCTCGACGCACCTGCGCATGCTCCGCGCCGCCGAGCCGACGCTCGTCCACTACGTCTACATCCTCGCGCCGTCCGACGACCCCGACCACCCGCGCTTCGTCGCCGACGCCGACGTCCTCGAGCTCGAGGCCCGGCTCGCGCGCGGCGAGACGCTCCCCCCGACCGAGGACATCTCGCACTTCGGCCAGGCGTACGACGTCTCGAAGATCCCGCTCCTCAAGCGCGCGCTCGCCGAGTGCAGCGCGCAGTACGAGCCCGACTTCGTCCGCGACGAGGCCTTCGGCGTGAGCTCCGTCTCGGCGTACGTGCCGCTCGCCACGGACACCGGCGAGGCCCTGCGCGACGCGAGCGGCCGGTGCATGGGCGTGATGGGCGTGGACATCACCGACCGGAAGATGCGCGCGGCGCTCGACGCGGCCGGCGGGCTCGCGATCAAGACGTCCATCGCCGCGATCGTCATCGCCCTGCTCTTCTCGATCATCCTCGGCACCGTGCTCACGAGGTCGCTGGTGGCGCTCTCGACCACGGTGCGGCGGTTCGCGGCCAAAGACTTCTCGGCGCGCACGGACGTCCGCTCGCGCGACGAGGTCGGCCAACTCGGCGACAACTTCAACGAGATGGCGGCGACCATCCAGGTGCACAGCGAGAACCTCGAGGGCCTCGTGGCGAAGCGGACGAGCGAGCTCCTCGCCGAGAAGCAGACCTCGGAGCGGCTGCTCCTCAACGTGCTGCCCGGCCCGATCGCGGACCGCCTCAAGCTCGGCGAGAACCTCATCGTCGACCGCTTCGAGTCGGTGTCCGTGCTGTTCGCCGACATCGTCGGGTTCACGGCGATGTCCGCGCGCACGACGCCCGAGGAGATGGTCACGATGCTGAACGAGCTGTTCAGCGCGTTCGACCGCCTCGCGGAGAAGCACGGCCTCGAGAAGATCAAGACCATCGGCGACGCGTACATGGTGGTCGCCGGCGTGCCGTTGCCGATGGCGAACCACGCCGCGGCGCTCGCGCGCATGGCCATCGACATGAACGGCACCGTCGCCGCATACGCCGCGCGGACGGGCTCGGCGCTGTCGATCCGCATCGGCCTGCACACGGGCTCGGTCGTCGCCGGCGTCATCGGTGAGAAGAAGTTCATCTACGACCTGTGGGGCGACACCGTGAACACGGCGAGCCGGATGGAGTCGCACGGCGTGCCGGGGCGCATCCACCTCACCGAAGCCGTGCGCGCGGCGCTCGGCGCGGCGTTCGAGGTCGAGGCCCGCGAGCCGATCGAGGTCAAGGGCAAGGGCCTCATGCAGACGTACCTCCTCAAGCCTGCGTGATAGGGTGCGCGGGCCATGTGGTCCGAAGTCGCCGCCATCTATCGGGCGTCGAAGAAGAAGCGCGACATCAACTGGTTCACCGAATGGGTGGCCCGGCCGCCCGCGTCTGTCGTCGTCTATCTCCTGAAGGACACGCGGATCACGCCGAACCAGGTGACGTTCGGCTCGGCCGTCCTCGCCGCGGCCGCGTGCGCGATGTTCGTGCTCCTGCCGGGCTGGCTGGGGGGCCTCCTCGCGGCGCTGGTGTTCGAGCTCTCCTTCGTCCTCGATTGCGCCGATGGCCAGCTCGCGCGCGTCCGCAAGCTCGCGTCGCCGCTCGGTCATCTGCTCGACTTTCTCATGGACGAGCTCAAGGCCATGCTGCTGCTGGGCAGCGTCACGGTGCGCCTGTGGCGCGCGGACGGTGACCCGTGGCTCCTCGCGATCGGGATCGGCGCCCTGTTCTGCCTCGCGGCGGGCATCTCGCTGACCTCGTTCATGCGGCGACCGGAGTACGGCGCGAAGCAGTGGACCCAGGACGGCCAGCCCGCGGAGGTCGGAGGGCGGCGCGGTCCCGTCGGCGCCGTGCTGTCGGGCCTCGAGTGGTGCGCGCGCATCGTGGTGCATTACCCGCAGTACCTCTGGCTCTGCGCGGCGCTCGGGCGGATGGACGTCTACTTCTGGGCCTACGCCGCCGTGAACGCCCTCTACTTCGCGAAGAGCTTCGCGGGCATCTTCTTCAAGCTCGGTCGCTTCGCTCCTGCCCCGGTCGTGAATTCATGAAGCCGAAACGCGCGATCCTGATCGCCGCCGGGCGCGGTCGCCGCCTCGGGGCCCACACGGCCGAGATCCCGAAGTGCATGGTCGACGTCGGCGGCCGGTCGATCTTCGGCTACGTGTGGTCGGCGCTGTCGGCGGTCGGCGTCGACGAGCTCGTCGTCATCCGCGGCTATCGCGGCGACGTGCTGGAGGCGCACATCCGGTCGCTCGTGCCGACGGTGACGTTCGTCGACAACCCGCACTGGCAGACGAACAACGTCCTGCTCTCGCTCGCGTGCGCGCGGCGGTACCTCGACCGCGGCACGTACCTGACGTACAGCGACATCATCTTCACGCCCGCCGTGGCCGCGGCGGCGGCGAGCTCTCCGGCGGACTTCGGCCTCGTCATCGACCGCGAGTTTCGCGCGATCTACGAGGGGCGCACCGAGCACCCGCTCGACGAGGGCGAGGTCGCGGACTTGCGGCCGGACGGCGCGGTCGCACGCGTCGGCAAGCGCGCGCTGCCGGTGCCCGAGGCGATCGGCGAGTTCATCGGGCTGACGAAG
Source organism: Deltaproteobacteria bacterium (assembly GCA_025353585.1). Classification (GTDB taxonomy): domain Bacteria; phylum Myxococcota_A; class Polyangia; order Haliangiales; family Haliangiaceae; genus JABFXX01. The sequence continues at coordinate 39,639 of JANXOM010000172.1, read as the reverse complement.
CTGTCCGACGTGGGGGCCGAGATCACGGGCGGCGCGCTCGACGCGCTCGCCGGGCGCTTCGCCGGGCACGACGACCGCCCGTTCCAGCGCGCCGCGACCTACCGCAACGCGTACCTCACCGATCTGTGGCAGGAGCTCATCGACACCGGCACGCGCATGGATCCCGTGCTGATCGAGGGCCAGTGGCGGGAGATCGACACCGGCCAGGATCTCGACCGCGCGCGCGAGCTGGTAGAGTCCAACCCCAAGGAGTGGTCATGAAACGCCTGACGATCTTGTTCGCGCTCGCCGCCGCGCTCGTGGCGTGCAACAAGCCGTCGCCGGAGAATTGCCGCAAGGCGATGCTCAACATGGAGCACATCCTCGGCACGGACAACCTCAACAAGACCGGCGACCTCGAGGGCGACGTGCGGCGCTGCCGCGGCGGCTCGACCAAGGAAGCCGTGGAGTGCGCGATGCGCGCGCAGACCATGGACGACCTCGCGAAGTGCGAGTTCTACAAGCCGGCCGACAAGACGCCCGCTGGCAGCGACAAGAAGCCCGACGACAAGTAGTGGCGTCTCCCTGGCGTCTGGCTCGGCGTCTGCGGCCGCTTGGCGGTTATCTCCTCTGCGCGCTGACCGCCGTCGCGTCCGCCGAGCCGGCCAAGCTCGCGGCCATCGCCGCCTCGCCGGATGACGCGCGCGCCGCGATCCTCGTCGGTCCGGAGGGCCAGCTCTACACGCCCGACGGCCACGGCGCCTGGCTGCGCGCACAGGGCGGCGGCATCGGCAACCCCGTCCTCGTCGCGACGCGCGGCCCCGGCGCGACCATCCTCGTCGGGGCCGACGGCGCCCCGCCCTATCGCCATGACGGCGGCGCGTGGGCGGCCGTCTACCTCGCGATGCACGCCAAGGCTGTCGTCGCCCGCGGTCAGCGGGCCGTGGCCGCCGTCGGCCGGCAGGTCTTCGCGCTCGATCGCCCCGAGCCGCAGCGGCTCCCCGATGCGCCGGGCCCCGTCACGCTGATCGGCGCATCGGCGGGCGGCGTCACGATCGCGACCGACCGCGGCCTCGCGCGCCTCGACGGCAAGAGCTGGCGTACGATCGAGCGCGCGCCGCGCGGCGTGCTCGCGCTCGCGAGCGAGCGCTGGGCGATCACCGCGACCGGCGCCGGCGATCTCAAGGCGAGCCAGACCATCGCCTGGCCCGTCGGCGACAGCGTCACGGCCTACGCCGCCGATGGCGACACGCTCGTCGCCTGCGCCGCGACGGCCGCGGGTGTGGACCTGCTCACGGTCCACGGCGGCCAGGTCGCGCGCGAGGCCGTGCCGCTCGCGCCGCCCGGCATCCCGGTCGGGGTCGTCGTCGATCACGGTCATCGCACCTCGATCGCGCTCGCCGATGGTCGAGTTCTCCTTCGTGAGCGCGACACCTGGACGACGATCGAGGTCCGCGACGCGCTGCCGCCGCCGCGCGCTGGCCCGGGGCCTGCGACCGGAAGGTAGGTCACGCGTTTGGGTCCAGGTAAGCGTTTACGTTTGCGAGGACGAGAGGTAGCGTTTGCCGGTCATGGCCCCGCACGTGCTCGTCGCCGACGACGACGCCTGGATTCTCCGCATGGTCGCGACCGTGCTCGAGAAGCGTGGGTACAGCGTGGAGACGGCGGTCGATGGCGAGGACGCCCTCGCGCGCGCGCTCGCCCGTACGCCGGATCTACTCATCACGGACGTGATGATGCCGAAGATGGACGGCTGGTCGCTCGTCCGCAACCTGCGCGCGCGCCCCGAGCTCGCGATGTTGCCGGTGATCTTTCTGACCGCGCTGTCGTCGGAAGACGACCGCATCCGCGGCTTTCGCCTCGGCGCTGATGACTACGTCACCAAGCCTTTTCGCTTCGAGGAGCTCGATCTCCGCGTCGCGAAGACGCTGCGCCGCATGCAGCAGACGGTCTCGGAGACGCGCGAGCAGCTCGGCGGCTCGTCGCTGCGCGGCGATCTCGCGCAGGTCGGCCTGTCCTCGCTCCTCGTGCTGATCGAGATGGAGCGCAAGACGGGCCTGCTTCAAGTCCGCGCGCCGACCGGACCGTCCGGCCAGATCCTCGTCCGCGAGGGCAAGGTCGTTCACGCCCGGCTCGACGACGCCGAGGAGCCGGTGGACGCCGACTGCGTCTATTACCTGCTGACGTGGGGCGCGGGCGAGTTCGAGTTCATCTCGTGCCAGGTCGAGGGCGTCGACCGCGTGAACGTCTCCACGACGCACCTTCTCATGGAGGGCGCGCGCCTCATCGACGAGAGCAACGAGCCGATGGCGTCGCTCAACGTGGCGACGATCCCGCCGCGGCCGAGCAGCGACGACATCATCTAACGCTGGTCGCACGCAAAGTGCCCGGCCCGGGGTGGCCAGAACGCCCCGCGTGCGAAAGACTACGACGTACTCGCCCGCGGGGCCGCGAGCGCCGCATGGACCTCTCCAAGTCATCAGTCGTCTCCCCCGAGCTGCTCGCGGCGGTGGACGACCTCCAACCCACCAGCTCGCTCGCCGACCGGCTGCGCGCGCTCGAGACGCTCGCCCGCTGGGTGATCGAGACGCCGGCCCTCAAGCGCCTGCGCGCCCCCGCGCCGCTCCAGCTCTCGCGCGTCCGCCAGCTGGTCCGCGTGTGCATGGCGGAGCCCGAGCGGCGCACGAAGCTCGTGGATACGCTGGCGAGCGTCCTGCGCGATACGCACGCCGTCGAGCTGTTCTCCGAGGCGGGTATGCCGAGCGAGCGAGGCATGGGGCGCGAGACCGTCGACCGCATCGCGCGCCGCGTCCTCCCGCGCCCGCCGGACGACGAGGACCTCGAGCGCTTCGTCTCGCGGGTGTTCCGCCGCTCGCGCGATTGCGCGTGGATCGAGGCCGCGCCGATCGAGGTCTTCGTGGAGCTCGGTGAGCTGTTCGGCGATATCTGGGCGCCGCTCCGCGAGGCCATGGTCGACGCCATCGCGCTCCTGTGCACGCGGATCTCGGGCCTCGGCCTCAGCGCAGACCTGCGCGAGCGCAGCGACGTCATGCACGTGCGCGAGTCGCCGTTCTTCCGCCTGCCGCACGCGCCCCTCGAGCAGCTGCCGGCGCTGATCCTCGAGTGCCGCGGCCAGCTCACGGTGATCCACAAGCGCCTCGAGACGACGGGCGTCAGCGTCGACGTCGTCTACTGCATCGACGCGATCCGCCGGATGCTCGCGCGCATCGAGCGCATGGCGCCGCTCGTGACCGGGCGCGGCGACGCGCTCGACCGCGTGGGCTTCGCGCGCAGCCTCCTTGCGCGCCTCACCGCCGGCCGCATCGCCGACGACAGCCTGCGCCAGCTCGTCGGCGGCAACCTGGGCCTCCTCGCGCGCAAGGTGATCGAGCGCGTCGGCCACACCGGCGAGCACTACGTCACGGCGACGCGGCGCGACTATTTCCGCATGCTGCTCTCGGCGGCGGGCGGTGGCGCGCTCACGGCGCTGACCGTCGTCGGCAAGTTCCTCATGAAGTGGCAGCACTTCGCGCCCTTCATCGACGGCCTGTCCGCCGCGCTCGTCTACGCCGGCAGCTTCCTCGCGATGCAGTTCCTCGGGCTGACGCTCGCCACGAAGCAACCGTCGATGACGGCCGCCGTCCTGGCGCAGTCGATCCGCGAGACGCACGGAGAACATCAGCTCGACGACCTCGTGATGCTGATCGCGCGGATCAGCCGATCCCAGTTCGCGGCCGCCGTCGGCAACGTCTGCGCGGTCGTCCCGGTGGCGCTCGCCGTGGACTTCTTGTGGACGAGCGCGCGGGGCCATCACTTCTTCGACGACCACGACGCGCAGACCACCATCGCGTCGTTCGATCCGCTGCACACCGGAACGATCTTCTTCGCGGCGCTGACCGGCGTCTTGCTCTGGCTCTCGAGCCTCGGCGCGGGCTGGCTCGAGAACTGGGTGACGTATCGCCGGCTTCCGGAAGCGCTGCGGCATCACCGCTTCGCGAAGGTGGTCGGCCAGCAGCGCATGAACCGCGTCGCGGACTTCGTGCAGAACCAGGCGGCCGGCATCGGCGGCAACACGACGCTCGGGCTCCTCCTCGGCCTCGTCCCGGTGCTCGGCGCGTTCTTCGGGCTCCCGCTCGAGGTCCGGCACATCACGCTGTCGACGGGCTCGCTCGCGTTCGCGGGCGCGCAGCTCGGCTGGGACGCGATCACGGTGTCGTCGTGCATCGGCATCGCGGTGATCGGCCTCATGAACTTCGGCGTCAGCTTCGCGCTCGCCTTGCTCGTTGCCCTGCGCGCCCGCGAGGTCTCGAACCAGCAGCGCCTCGGCCTCGCGGTGGCGGTGCTCCGCCGGTTCCTGCGGCACCCGTTCCGCTTCGTGTTCCCGCCGCGCGACTCGATCGCGGCCGCGTCGGCCTCCGTGACGGGCGCGCCCAAGGCGCATTCGTAGGCGACGGGGCCCCCCTGGCGGGCCTCGCCGCGCGGCACGCGCCGCGGACCCGGTCGGGCGACGGCGCTCCCGGCGTCGGGTTCGATGCGTCGCGCAGGGCGACGGCGCGCAGCGGCGTCCGCCTCGCCTCGCCCTCGCGACCGTGTGCTCGTGAGAACGGCTCACCTCGCGGGGGCACCAGCTCCCGCGCGTCAGGGCGCGGCGAGCAGCTCGTCGGCGAGCTTCTTGACGAGCCCGCCGTCCGCACGGTCGCCGAACTGCTTCTTGATCGCGCCGACGATCTTGCCCGCCATCTTCGGATCCTTGCTCGGCAAGGCCGAGATGGCCGTGGCGATCGCGGCGCGCAGCTCCGCCTCGCTCGCGCCCTGCGGCAAGAACTGGCTGCACCACTTGATCTCCTGCTCGAGCTCGGCGAGCTGCGCTTTTCCGCGCTCACCCGCCGCGGCGAAGTCGCCCCGCGCCTTCTCCATCTGCTTCTTGTAGGTCTGGATGACGTCGAGGATGAGCGCGTCATCGACGGTTCCCGTGAAGTCCTTGGCCGTGCGCCGCTCCATGATCTTCGTGTTGATCATGCGGATGAGGTTCGCGGTCGGCTGGTCCTTCGCCTTCATCGCGGTGGTCAGCTGCTCGCGGAGCGTGGCTTCGAGGTTCGTCGGGGTCGACATGGCGACCCGGGTCTACCACGCGCCGACGAGCGCGTGAGCCATCACGACGACGAGCGGTCGAACAGGCGCGGCTGCACGGCCGTCGGCGTGGCCCGGCGCCGCTGCTTGCCCCTCCGCGTGCGCCGGTGCGCGTCGCGCCGCGCATCCCACGCCGGCCGCGCCGGCTCGTGCGCCCACGCGTGGTCGAACAAGTCGCCGGTGCCGGTCGACGAGAGCACGAGGGCGAGCGCGCTGATCGGCGCCGCCACCTCCGGGTTCGACACCGCCGGGTGGAGGTCGCCGGGAACCGCGGGCGACGCGGTTGCCGCCGCGTCACCCACGGACACCTCCCGGCTCACCACGACGCGGAGGCGATGGATGGTCGCGGCCGCGCCATCGACGGCCGCGACGAGGGCCGCCGTCAGCTCCTCGGCGTCCGCCGTCGCGTGCGGCAGGGCGACGGGCAGGAGCCGCTCGCGGGCGCCGCTGCCGTCTGCCGCCAGCGCGCTGACCTCGAGGATGCCGGCGAGCCGCTCGCGCCCCGCGAGGCGCAGGGCCAGGCGCTGCGCAACCGCGCCGATCGCGGCGAGCCCGCCGAGGCCGGCGTCCGGTCCCTCGAGCGCGATGTCCTCGCGGACGTTCGCCTCGGGGGCGTACGGGCGCAGCGTGGAGCCGCTCTCGCCGCGCGCGAGCGCCTGGAAGTCCCCGCCCGCCTGCCGATCGACAGGCCGCCCGGCGGTCGGCGCCGGCAGCGACGCGAACTGACCGAGCGTGCGAACGCCGAGCGCCTCGAGCATGTGCTGTACCTCGGGCGTGATGGACAGGAGGCCGAGCGGGCGCGGCGAGAGGAACGCGGCCGAGCCGCCGCGCGGGACGGTGACGACGGCGTGCTCCCACGCGTCGCTACCGCCGTCCGCGGCCGCAACCCACGCCGTGAAGCGATCGTCCGCGATGCCGACGCGCCCGACGAGTCCGAGCGCCTCCAGCACCTCACGCACGCGCTCGCCGAAGCTCGCGCCGCGCGTCTTCGCCGGCACCTCGGCGTACATCGCCAGGTGCGCGCCACCCGCGCCGAGCCGGCCGCCAACATCCACGGTTGGCGACGCGCCGAGCAACGCATCGGCGATCGCGCGTACCGTCTCGCGCTCGAGCTGCGGCTCCGCCGTGACGAGGCGGAGGCTTGACGAGAGTCCCCGCGCCGTTGTCGCCGTCATGCCGAGACGGACGCCGAACCCCCAGGCGGCCCGCGAGCACGCGAGCACGACCGGGCTCGTCAGCGCGGCGGGCAACCCGAGCCGGTCACGACCCGCCGTCAGCCCCGAGCCGACGACCGCGACGGCCGCGCCGCGAAGCGACGGATCGACGCGCGTCGCGCACTGGAGCGAGAGCTGCGGGATATGGACACAAGCGATTCGCATACTCGTAGGCTTACAGCACTGGTCTGATGTTCAGTGCTAGCACGACCGTGCGCAGCCGGGCTACTCCGGAATGTAACCACCCGAATCGCAACCGCAAACGGGCTTTTTTGCCCAGGGAGATCTACCCAGTCGCATCCAGTAGTTCCAGGCCGACCGCATCGCCAGGAAGGATCAGGCTGACCGCCTCGAGCCCGTCCCGCATCTCGCGCATGGTCGGGCGCATGTCCGGATCCTTCGCCAGCGCGCGAACGATCAGGCGGTCGAGCTCGGCGGGCAGCTCCGGGCGGTGGTGGGTCGGGCGCTTCGGCATCTCGTGCACGTGGGCCAGCATCAGCTTCGGCAACGGCCCCGAGAACGGCAGCGTGCCCGTCGCGATCTCGTAGAGCAGGCAGCCGAGCGCGTAGACGTCCGACTTCGGGCCCGGCTCGCCGCGCCACTGCTCCGGCGGCAGGTAGGACGGCGTGCCGGCGATCGAGCCGTCGTCGATCTCGGGCTTGTCGAGGAACTTGGAGACGCCGAAGTCGATGACCTTGATCCGCGGCCAGCCGGCGATCCCCTGCTCGTAGAGGACGACGACGTTGTCCGGCTTGACGTCGCCGTGAATGACGCCGGCGCCGTGCATCGCCTCGAGCGCGTCGGCGATCTGCGAGCCGATCGCCGCGATGGCGCCGGGGACCATCGGCCCGCGCTCGGCGAGCGCGTTCAGGTTCTCCCCGTCGAGGAACTCCATGACCAGGTAGATCGTGCCCTGTGCGGAGGTGTCGGCCGCGCGGACCTCGACGAGCCCGGGGTGCTGCACGCGCTCGGACACCTCGCGCTCGGCCATCAGCCGCGCGACGATGGCGGACTCGGTGGACAGGTCGGGGTCGAGCACCTTGATCGCCACCCGCTCGCCGCTCGGCACGTGCGAGCCGAGATACACGTCACACATGCCGCCCTTCGCCAGCGGCGCCAGCACCTGATACGCGCCGAGGCGGGCGGCCGCGTCGGGGAGCGGGATCGGGCGGCTACCAACGGCGAGGGGGATGGTGTCGTGGGGAGCGCGGCGGGCCATGTGAAGACGGATTGCACTCGTCGGGCCAGCGCCAAGCTATCGAAATTCTTGCGATCCACTGAGCGTCGGATCGTCAAGTCCGCCGATCAGCACGCCGCGCGCATGACATCCACCGCGGGCGCGTTGGTCGCGTCGGCCAGGTCCGCGAGCTCGGCTGCCATCTGCATCATGGACGGGCGGTCGGCGGGGTCTTTGGCGAGCGCGCGCAGGATCAAGCGGTCGAGCGCGGCAGGGACGCCCGGCCGCAGCCAGGACGGGCGCGCCGGCCGCATTTCCTGGTGGGCGTACATGAGCTCGGGGAGCGACCCCGCGAACGGGCCATCGCCGGTGACGAGATCGAACAGCAGGCAGCCGAGCGCGTAGACGTCCGACGCGGTCTCCGGGGCGCCGCGCCATTGCTCGGGTGCCATGCACCACGGGGTGCCGGCGATGGAGGGCGACTCCGGCATCGGCTCGTCGAGCAACCGCGAGACCCCGAAGTCGAGCACCTTTACACGGAGCTCGCCGTCGAGACGTTCGCGGAGGACCAGGACATTGTCGGGCTTGACGTCGCAGTGAACGACGCCCGCGGCGTGGAGTGCGGCGAGCGCCGCGGCGATCTGCGCGCCGATCGCGTAGATCGCGGGGAGCTCGAGCTCGCAGTCGCCGGCGACGTCGGTGAGGCTCGCGCCGTCGAGGTACTCCATCACGAGGTAGGGGACGCCGCCGCCCTGCTCGGCGGTGCGCGCCGCGTGGATGCGGACGAGGCCCGGGTGGAGCGTGCGCTGCGCGATCGCGTGCTCGGCGTGGAGCCGCGCGACGACCTCGGGGTGCTTCGCGAGCGTGGCGTCGAGCACCTTGAGCGCGAACCTCTCGCCGGTCGTGACGTGCGCCGCGAGGTAGACGCCGCCCATGCCACCCGTTGCCAGGGGCTCGACGATCTCGAGGTCTCCGAAGCGCGACCGCGACGTCGTCGGGCGTCGTATCGCAGGCAGCGACGTGATCGGCGCGAGCTGGATGGACGGCAACGTGTCAGGGGCCCGCATGGTCGAACCACAGTGCATCGTCGATGCCACGTCGTTCCGAACGGGACTCGCGCTAGTTAGGCGCGCCCGGGCGTCGATTCGTGATGGGACCGGTGTAGGCGTGGCTCAGAAATCCACGCTTCGTGTGTCCGAGCTGCGACATCAGCGCGAGGTGTGTGCCGCAGAGCGACGCCCGGGCCGCAGCGCGCGCGCGGCGGTCACTGACCAGGAAGATCGATGCCCTCGTCGCGGCACATGCCGGTCGCCCGCTTGTGCGCGTCGCCTTCGAGCGTGTCCACGAGGGCGGCGGCCGCGCCCTTGTCGTGCCGGCGGCACGCGGCGGCCACCGAGCGCTCCCGATCGATCGCCGGTTGCACGAGGTGGACCTGCGACGACGCCGGGACCCGCGAGGGATCGGACCGCTCCGTGCCGACGGCCGTGCTCATGTCGAGCGCGTAGACGTCCGTCACCGCGATGCCGTGGGCGATCGCACGCCTGGCCTCACCGAGCTCGAGCTCGACCATCTCGTCGAACGTGGCCTCGCTCTGCGAGCCGACGACCGGGTGACCGTCGATGAACGTGGTGGGCGTGCCATCCACGCCGAGCGCCTCCGCGGCCGCACCTTCGGCCTCCACGACGTCGCGATAGCGGCGGTCGTCGAGCGCCGCGCGCAGCTTGCCGACGTCCATGCCGACGGCCTTCGCGTACGACTCGAGGTCCACCCGCGCCAGTTGCCCGGGATGCGCGAACACCTGGTCGTGGAACGCCCAGAACTTGCCCTGCTCGGCGGCCGCGACGGCGGCCTCGGCGGCGAGCTCGGCCTTGCTGTGGAACGACATCGGCAGGTGGCGGTAGACGATGCGCACGGACGCGCCGTACTTCGCGTGCAGGTGCGCGAGCGTCGGCGCCTGGCGCGCGCAGAACGGGCACTGAAAGTCGCTGAACTCCACGATCGTCACGGGCGCGTCGTCGGGGCCGAGCTGGTGGCCCGGGAGGCCGAGCCCGACGCGATACACCTTCGTCGGGTCGAGCTCGAACGCGGCCTCCGCCGTCTCGGCCGGGCCATCGGCCGCGCCGTGACCGCTGTCCGTCAGCGCGGCGTAGAGGTCGGTCGGGTGGTGCGCCGCCGCGGCCGTCGCGCGCGCGAGCTCGGTGTCGACCGTGTCGACGAAGACCTTGAGCGCCTGGTTGCCGTGGACGGCGCGGCCGTTGATGAAGAAGGTCGGCGTGCCCGTCACGCCGAGGCGCTTCGCGTCCTCGACGTCGGCCGCGATCTGCGCGCGATACGTGCCGGCGTCGAGGTCGCCGCGGAAGCGCACCATGTCGAGGCCGATCTGGCTCGCGAGCAGCTCGACCGACGTGCGATCGACGCGGCCGTACACGCCGAACAGCCGGTCGTGCATCGGGCGATAGCGATGCTGCGCGGCGGCGGCGAGGCCGGCCTCCGCGGCGACGGTGTTGTCGTCGTCCAGCGGGAGCTCGCGATGGACGTAGCGGAGCTGCCCCGGATAGAGGCGACCGAGCTGGTCGAGCGTGCCCTGGACGCGGTTGCAGTAGCCGCACGCGTAGTCGCTCCACACGACGATCGTGATCGGCGCGTCGGCGGGCCCCTCCGTCGGCGAGGCGCCGCGCGGCACCTTGTAGACGGTCGCGGGGTCGAAGCTGGCGCGGTCCGCGTGCGCGGTGCCGGCTCCGAGGACCGGGAGGAGACAGAGTGCGAGAGCGATCAGCGACGGCCGCATGGCGGCAACGCTACCACGCGCCTCGTCACGCGCCCGGCTCCAGATGGGCCGCGAGCTCGCGGCCGCGCGGGCCGGTGCCGGTCGCCGTCAGCGTCCGCGTGTCGCCCGTGTGCGCGAGGACGAGCTGGAGGTGGTCGCTCGGCAGCACGTCGAAGCGATCGGCCCACTCGACGAGCAACACGCCGCGCGGATCCCCCGCGAGCTCGTCGAGGCCCAGCTCCGGCAGCTCGCTCGCGCGCTCCAGCCGATAGAGGTCGACGTGCCAGATGAGCACGCGCGCCGCGTACTCGTTGACGAGAGAGAACGTCGGCGAGCGTGCCTCCGCGCCGAGCGCGGCCGCGAAGCCCGCGACGAACGTGGTCTTGCCCGCGCCGAGGTCGCCGACCAGCGCGATCGCATCGCCGCCGCGCACGCTCGCCGCGAGCCGCGCCCCGAGGGCCCGCGTCGCGTCGGCATCGGCCAGGGCGATCACGCCGGCGTCTTCAGCTCGTCGTCCCAGTGGTCGGCGGTGCGGGCGATCGAGTCGACGAGGTCCTCGAACTCCTCGTAGTCGAGCCCGTCGAGGCCGCGCAGGATCCGCAGGTACAGATCGCCGGTCTGCGGGTGCAGCGCGAACGCCGCGTCGCCGGTCTCCACGAACGACGCCGTCAGGAGCCGCCGGCCGAGCCCTCCATCGAGCGCCACGGGGGCGGCCGCCACCTTCGCGAGCAGGAGCAAGACGCCCTGCTCCGCGAGCACGTGGATCGTCACGACGGCCGAGCCGCGCTGCACCGAGCCCGTGCCATCCGCGGCCAGCGCCGGCAACGTGAGGTTCCGGTCGCGGCCAAACTGGGCCAGGAGCTCGGCCACGCGCGTCCTGGGGTCGACCGTCTGGTCCGCCGTCTCGTCCATGGGCGAGATCATACCCGGCCTGCATGATATAGAGCCCGGATGCAGCGCGCCGTGCTCGTGGTCGCCGCCGGCGCGCTCGTCGCCGCGCTCGCCTGCGGGCATGACCACGGTCCGGCGCGCGTCCGCGGCCTGCCGAAGCCCGACGGGGTCCCCGCGCTGCGCGGGGGCGGCCCGCCGCGCACCCCGCGCCTCGCGAACTACAAGCTCGAGGCCACGCTCGACGCCGACCGCCACACCATCGCGGGCACCGAGACGCTCGTCTGGACGAACGGTGGGCAGAGCCCGGTCGAGTCGTTACCGTTTCACCTCTACCTCAACGCGTTCAAGAACGAGGCGACGCGCTTCATGCGCTCGTCGCACGGCGAGAGCCGCGGCGTGAAGGCGAGCGAGACGAGCTGGGGCTGGATCCACGTCGAGTCGCTGCAGATGGCCGACGCGCAGACCGGCGCGCTCGGCCCCGAGCTCGCGAAGACGTTGAGGTATCCCGGCGGGCCCGACGACGAGACGGTCGCCGAGCTCCCGCTCGCGCACCCGCTCCAGCCCGGCGAGCACGTCGAGCTCCACTTCAAGTTCACCGACCAGCTGCCCGAGGTCTTCGCGCGCACCGGCTTCAAGGGCGACTTTCACATGATCGGCCAGTGGTTCCCGAAGATCGGCGTGCGCGTCGGGCCGCCGGGCGGCGAGCGCTGGGAGTGCCAGACGTTCCACTCGAACAGCGAGTTCTTCGCCGACTTCGGCACGTACGACGCCACGCTCACCGTTCCCGCCACGCACGTCGTCGCCGCGACCGGCGTCCTCACCGCGTCGGCCGAGGCGCCCGGCGGTCGTCGCACGTTCACCTATCACGCCGAGGACGTGCACGACTTCGCGTGGATGGCGGACCCGTACATGAACACCATCACCGGCCAGGCGAAGGTCGAGGACGGCCCGCCGGTCGAGGTGCGCGTGTACTACCGCGGCGAGCAGAAGGACTTCGCGTACCGCCACCTCGAAGCCGCGATCGGCACCATCGAGAAGATGAGCACGTACTTCTATCCGTACCCGTGGCCGGTCATGACGGTCATCGACCCGCCGCTCGACGCGGCGATGAGCGCGGGCGGCATGGAGTACCCGACGCTCGTGACCACGTCCGGCGACACGGTGTTCGCGCGCCCCGGCGTCCGGCTGCCCGAGTACGTGACGGTCCACGAGGTCGGCCACAACTGGTTCCAGGGCCTGCTCGCGAGCAACGAGGTCGAGGAGGCCTGGCTCGACGAGGGCGTGAACGAGTGGGCAGATGGCAAGGTGATGGACGAGCTCTACGGCGCGCGCGGCAGCCTGCTCGACTGGAACGGCTGGCAGGCCGACATCTACGCGCTCCGCCGCGCGCTCTCGGCGGATCCGGCGTCCCTGCCCTCGCCCATCGCCGCCGCCTCGTATGCGTTTGCCGACGCCGATACGTATGGCGAGGCCACGTACGCGAGCACGATGCGCGCGCTCCGCACGCTCGAGCTGACGTACGGCAGCGCGAAGTTTGCCGCGGCGATGAAGACGTACGCCCATACGTGGGCGTGGAAGCACCCCACGGGCCGCGATCTCTTCGACGCCCTCGGCGCCGGCCTCGGCACCGATCTGACGTGGTTCTTCGGGCCCGTGTTCCATGACGTCGGCGGCCTCCAGCTCGCCGTGCGCAGCCACGACTGCCGCCCGCACCACCGCCCGCGCGGGGTGTTCGGCGAGGGCAGCGGCCGCAAGGTCGTGACCGAGATCGAGGAGCCCGACACCGGCGCGTGGACCTGCGAGGTGATCGTGCAGAACACCGGGGCGCTCCACATGCCGGTGGACATCGCGCTCCGCTTCGCCGACGGCAGCGAGCTCCGCTACGTCTGGGACGACCGCGGCCGGGACACGTGGAACAAGCGAGACTTCGAGCGCAGCAGCAAGCTGACCGACGTCATCATCGATCCCGACAACAAGCTGCAGCTCGACCAGCCGCTCCTGCACCACCTGCGCGTCGACGGGGACGGCGCGGCGGCCCTCCGCGCCGGCTCGTGGTTCGGAACGTTGACGCACAGCCTCATGCAGGTGGTCGGACCCTGATGGCCACGCGGCTCGGCATCGGTGACCTCGTGTCGGCGGGCGCGCGCGGCGCCTCGCGCTACACGGGCACGCTGCTCGCGGTGTTCGTCGTGCAGGCGCTCGTGGCGGCGGGCTGCATGTTCGCGATCGCCATCGTGCTCGCGCAGGCGTTCGGCCACCTGCCGATCTTCGACGAGGCGGTCGACGGCGATGTCGTCGCGCTCGTGACGGTCGCGCGCGGCGCGCACGGCAGCTTCGTGGCGGTCGGCGGCATCATCTTCGGCGCGCTCGTCCTGTGGCAGCTCGCGTCGTGGTTCCTGGCTGGCGGCATCTACGGCGTGCTGGACCAGCGTCCGGAGGGCCGTCGCGAGGTCGCCCGCGTGTTCGGCGCGAGCGGCGCGTCGACGTACCTGCGCTACGCCCGGCTCGCCGCGTGCGCGGTCCCGGGCATGATGGTGGTGCTGTTCCTGTTCGGCTTCGGGATGGATCTGGTCGGCGGGCGCATCGAGAACGCGCTCTCCGTGTGGGACCTCGTCAGCGCGCTCGCCCTCGGCGCGCTGCCGGCCGCCATCGTCCTGCACGTCCTGTGGACGGCGACGGACTACGCGCGCGTGGAGCTCACGCTGCGCCATGCCTCGCATTCGCCCGGCGTGGTCATCACGTACCTGCGCTCGGTCGGCTTCGTGCTGCGCCGGCCGCTGACGCTCCTCTTCGGTGCGCTCGGCGTGCTCGCGTGGATCGGGATCTCGTGCGGCTACGCGTACCTCGCGCAGGGCCACGCGATGTTCGGCGCCGAGGGCGCGATCACCTTGTTCGTCATCCGGCTCGGCGTGGCGCTCGCGCGCATGGCCGTGCGGTTTGGCGTGATGAGCGGCGAGGTCGAGCTCGGCCGCACCCGCGCGCTGCCGCCGCGCCGGCTCGATTCGAAGGTCGACGTCACCGCGTAGCGGCGCCCGGCGCTTCGACCGGGAAGTGCGATACCGTCCGCGGCATGTCGAACGCCGGGGTTCTGGAGAAGTTGCTCGCGGACAGCGGGCTCGCGGACAAGCCGCAGACGGTCGAGGCGAACCTCGTCCGCCTGCAGTGGGGCTCGGCGTTCGTCCTGGTCGGGGTCTCCGGGAGCGCCATCGTCGCGATCGCGCCGCTGTTCCGCGCGCCGCCGCCCGGCCAGGAGCCCGCGTTCTTCAAGAAGCTCCTCGAGCACAACGCGTACATGGGCGGCATGGCGTCGTTCGCGCTCCAGCCCGACGGCTGGGTCGTGCTGCAGGCCGGCCGCGCCATCAAGGGCCTCGACGCGCTGGAGTTCCAGACGATGGTCGCCGGCGTCGGTCGCTTCGCCGATGACTTCGACGACAAGCTGATCGCCGAGTTCTACGCGTCCGCGCCCGAGCACACCAACCGCGCGCCCGTCGAAGATTAGACCGGTTGTGGCCATCGACGCGCCGCGTGAACCTGGTGCGTCATGAATCTCGGCGACCTCGACCGCCCGCGCGACGCGTGTGGCACCGGCTTCGTCGCCCACCTGAAAGGCGAGAAGTCGCGAGCGATCGTCGAGCAGGGGCTCGAGCTGCTGCGTCGCCTCTCGCACCGCGCGGCCGTGGGCGCGGATCCCGAGACCGGCGATGGCTCGGGCATCCTGCTCCAGCTCCCCGAGCCGTTCCTGCGCGCCGAGGGGGCGCGCCTCGGCTTCGACCTGCCGGCCAACCGTCGCTTCGCGGTCGGCAACCTGTTCTTGCGCGGAGCGCGCTCCAGCGGGCGGCGTGCGAGGAGGTCATCGAGGCCGTCGTGCGCGCGGAGGGCCAGCGCGTCCTCGGCTGGCGCGACGTGCCGGTCGAGATGGCGCACGTCGGCCCGACCGCGCGCGCCGTGATGCCGGTGTTCCGCCAGATCTTCATTCGCATGCGCCGCGTGCCGCCGTCGGCGTGGGAGCGGACGCTGTACGTCATCCGCAAGCTCGCCGAGAACCAGATCCGCGAGCGCGGCATCGATCCGGCCGGCGCCTTCCACGTGGCGAGCCTGTCGACCGAGACCCTCATCTACAAGGGCCTGCTCCTCCCGACGCAGCTACCGCTGTTCTATCGCGACCTCCAGGAGCCGACCCTCGCGAGCGCGATCGCGGTCGTGCACTCGCGCTTCTCCACGAACACGTTCCCCACCTGGGATCTCGCGCAGCCGTTCCGTTACATCGCGCACAACGGCGAGATCAACACCCTGCGCGGGAACGTGAACTGGATGGAGGCGCGGCGCAGCCAGCTGACGTCGGCGAAGTTTCACGGCGGGCTGCAGCGGCTGTTCCCGATCATCGTGCCGGGCAAGAGCGACTCCGCGCAGTTCGACAACATGGTCGAGCTGCTCGCGCTCGGCGGCCGCACGCTACCCCACGCGATGATGATGATGATTCCGGAGGCGTGGGAGGGCAACCGCGCGATGGACGACGACCGCAAGGCGTTCTATCGCTACGCCTCGTCGCTCGCCGAGCCGTGGGACGGCCCGGCCGCCATCGTGTTCTCCGATGGCCAGCTCGTCGGCGCGATGCTCGATCGCAACGGCCTCCGCCCGGCGCGCTGGACGATCACCACGGATGACCTCGTCATCCTCGCGTCGGAGACCGGCGTGGTCGACGTGCCCATCGAGCGCGTGAAGCAGAAGGGCCGCCTGACACCCGGCATGATGTTCGTGGTCGATACGGCGGAGGGCCGCATCGTCGACGACGCGGAGCTCAAGCACGACGTGGCGACGCGCTTCCCCTATCGCAAGTGGCTCGACAAGAACGTGTTCGAGCTCGCGCAGCTCGAGGCCGCCGATCCGCCGCCGCCGATCATCGGCGACGAGCTGGCGCGGCTGCAGCGCGCGTTCGGCTACACCGACGAGGACATCGAGCTGATCATCGGGCCGATGGCCGCGACCGGGAAGGAGCCGGTCGGCTCGATGGGCACCGACACGCCGCTCGCGGTGCTGTCCACGCACGCGCCGAACCTCAACGCGTACTTCCACCAGCTGTTCGCGCAGGTCACGAACCCGGCGATCGATCCGATCCGCGAGGCGCTCGTGATGTCGCTCGAGACGGGCATGGGCCCGGACGGCAACACGTTCGACGAGACGCCGGAGCAGTGCCACCAGGTGCAGCTGCGCGGGCCGATCATCGGCAACGCCGAGCTGGCGAAGATCCGCGCCGTGCGGGCGGGCGTGTTCGACGCGGTGACGCTGTCGCTCGTGCACCCGATCCTGCCGGGCGCGGCCGGACGCGCGTGGCTCGCGGACGCGATCGAGGCGCTGTGCCGCGCGGCCGTGGGCGCGATCGACGATGGCCACAACGTGCTGATCCTGTCGGACCGCGGCGCCGACGCGAAGCGACGCACGTCCCGATCCCGGCCCTGCTCGCGCTGTCCGCCGTGCAGCAGCACCTCGTGCGCGAGGGCATCCGCATGCAGGTCGGCATCGTCGTCGAGACGGCGGAGGCGCGCGAGGTGCACGACATCGCGCTGCTCGTGGGGTACGGCGCGGCGGCCGTGAACCCGTACCTGGCGCTCGATACGGTGACGTCGCTGCGGGCGGACCGCGCGCGGTATGTCCAGGCCCTCGAGGACGGCCTCCTCAAGGTGATGTCCAAGAACGGCATCTCCACCGTGCAGAGCTATCGCGGCGCGCAGATCTTCGAGGCGGTCGGCCTCGACGCCGAGCTCGTGGCGCGCTGGTTCACCGGCACGCCGACGCGCATCGGCGGCATTGGCCTCGCCGAGCCGGGAGACGAGGCGCGGGTGCGGCACGCGCGGGGGTTCGCGCCCGGCGCGGACGGGTTGCCGGTCGGCGGCCTCTATCGCTGGCGGCGCGACGGCGAGCTGCACAAGTGGAACCCGGCGACCGTCGCCACGCTGCAGGACGCTGTCCGGCGCGCGGACCGCACGCGCTTCGACGAGTTCGAGCGGCTGTGCGACGACGAGGAGCGCGCGCTCGTGACGCTGCGCGGCCTGTGGACGATCGACGAGCCCGCGGCGGTCGCGATCCCGCTCGAGGAGGTCGAGCCGGTGGCGGCGATCGTGGCGCGGTTCGTCACGGGCGCGATGTCGTTCGGCTCGATCAGCGCGGAGGCGCACGAGACGCTCGCGATCGCGATGAACCGGCTCGGCGGGCGGTCGAACAGCGGCGAGGGCGGCGAGGAGGCGCACCGGTTCGAGGTGGACGCGAACGGCGACTCGCGGCGGAGCGCGATCAAGCAGATCGCCTCGGGCCGCTTCGGCGTGACCGCACACTACCTGGTCAACGCCGACGATCTGCAGATCAAGATCGCGCAGGGCGCGAAGCCGGGGGAAGGCGGGCAGCTCCCCGGCGCGAAGATCGACGAGCGCATCGCGAAGGCGCGCAGCTCCACGCCGGGCGTGACGCTCATCTCGCCGCCACCGCACCACGATATCTACTCCATCGAGGACCTCGCGCAGCTCGTCTACGATCTGACGGCGGTGAACCCGCGCGCGCGCGTCAGCGTGAAGCTCGTGAGCGAGGCGGGCGTGGGCACGATCGCGGCCGGCGTCGCCAAGACGCACGCGGCCTGCGTCGTGATCGCGGGCTACGAGGGCGGGACCGGCGCGGCGCCGCTCTCGAGCCTCAAGCACGCGGGGCTGCCGTGGGAGCTCGGGCTCGCCGAGGCGCAGCACGTGCTCGTCGAGAACCGGCTGCGCGATCGCGTGCGGCTGCAGGTGGACGGCGGGTTGCGCACCTCGCGCGACGTGATCGTGGCCGCGCTCCTCGGCGGCGAGGAGTTCGGGATGGCGACGGCGTCGCTCGTGGCGACGGGCTGCGTGATGCTGCGCAAGTGCCACCTGAACACGTGCTCCGTCGGCATCGCGACGCAGGATCCGGCGCTGCGCGCGAAGTACACGGGCACGGCCGAGGATGTCGTCACGTACTTCACCTTCGTGGCGGAGGGCGTGCGGCGCCACCTCGCGCGCCTCGGCGCGCGCACGCTCGGTGAGCTCGTCGGGCATGCGGACCGGCTGCGGGTCCGGCCGCTCGCGCACGCGAAGGCGGCGCGGCTCGACTTCCGCGGCGTGCGCGGGGTGCCGGCGCACCACGTGGCGCTGCCGCGGAGCTTCGCGCGCGCGCAGCCGTGGGACCTCGCCGATCACCTGGACCACGAGCTCCTGCGCCGCGCCGACGCGACCATCAGCGGTGGCGCGCCCGTCGCGATCGCCCTGCCCGTGCAGAACAGCCACCGCGCCGTCGGGACGCTGCTCTCGGGCGAGATCGCGCGGCGCACCGGCGCGCGCGGGCTCCCCGACGGGGCGATCACCGTCGCGCTCGCCGGGTCGGCCGGCCAGAGCCTCGGCGCGTTCCTCGTGTCCGGCGTCACGCTCGCGCTCGCCGGCGACGCGAATGACTACGTCGGCAAGGGCATGTCCGGCGGCCGCATCGTGGTGACCCCGCCCGCGGGCGCGCGGTTCGCGCCCGAGAGCAACGTCATCATCGGCAACGTGGCGCTGTACGGGGCGACGGGCGGCGAGCTCTTCGCGAACGGGCTCGCCGGCGAGCGCTTCGCGGTGCGCAACTCCGGCGCGCGCGCGGTCGTCGAGGGTATCGGCGATCACGGCTGCGAGTACATGACGGGCGGCGTGGTGGTCGTGCTCGGGCCGGTCGGCCGCAACTTCGCCGCGGGCATGAGCGGCGGCACGGCCTACGTGTTCGACCCCGCGCAGACGGTGCGCGCGCTGACGAACATGGACCTGGTGGAGCTCGGGGCGATCGGCGACGACAGTGACGCGTGGCTCGTGCGCGAGCTGATCGCCGAGCACGTGCGCCGGACGCGCAGTCCGCTCGGCGGACGCTTGCTCGATCACTGGGAGGCGATGGCGTCGCGCTTCGTCAAGGTGCTGCCCACCGACTACAAGCGCGTGCTCGCAGCGCGGCGCGCGCGTCCGGCGTCCGCCGTACACCTGCCGGTGGCGGGCTGATGGGCAAGGTCGGCGGCTTCATCGCGTGGGAGCGGATCGTCCCCGGCAAGCGCCCGGTGGGCGAGCGGCTCGCGGACTGGCGCGAGGTCACGGTCGACGAGGATCCGGCGGAGACCACGCGGCAGGCCGGGCGCTGCATGGACTGCGGGATCCCGTTCTGCCACCAGGGCTGTCCGCTCGGGAACCCGATCCCCGAGTTCGCGGACCTCGTGTGGCAGGGCCGCTGGAGCGAGGCGTATCGCCGGCTCGCGGCGAGCAACGAGATGCCGGAGATGACAGGCCGCCTCTGCCCCGCGCCGTGCGAGAGCGCGTGCGTGCTCGCGATCGCGCCAGCGGAGCTCCGCGCTCTCCCCACCGGCGAGGCCGGCGGGGTCCCCTCCCTCGTTCTGCCTGGTGCGGTCACGATCGAGGCGCTCGAGAAGGCGATCGCCGAGCGCGCGTTCGCCGAGGGCTGGGTCGTGCCGCGGCCGCCGCGCGTGCGGACGGGTAAGCGCGTGGCGGTCGTCGGCTCGGGGCTGGCCGGGCTCGCCGCGGCGGCGCGGCTCAACCGCGCGGGCCACGTGGCGGTCGTGTACGAGGCGGCCGCGCGGCCGGGTGGCCTGCTGCGCTACGGGATCCCGGACTTCAAGCTCGAGAAGCACGTGCTCGATCGCCGCCTCGCGGTGCTCGAGGCCGAAGGCGTGGAGATCCGCTGCGGCGTGACCGTGGGGGCGCCGGACGGGCCGTCCTGGGAGCAGCTCCGCGCGGAGCACGACGCGGTCATCGTGGCGACGGGCGCGCCGCGGGCGCGCGAGCTCGACGTGCCGGGGCGCGACCTCGGCGGCGCGGTGCTCGCGATGGACTACCTGACCGAGCCGCGACGATCTTCGGTGCCCCCAGCCGCGAGCCACGACGTGCGCGGCAAGCACGTCATCGTCCTCGGCGGCGGTGACATTGGCTCCGACTGCCTCGGCACCGCGCTCCGCCAGGGCGCCGCGTCCGTGGTTCAGATCGAGCTGCAGCCCGCCCCGCCGCCGGACCGCTCGCCCGCCAACGCGTGGCCGGCGTGGCCGCTCGTGTTCCGCACCTCGAGCTCGCAGGAAGAAGGCGGCGTGCGCGAGTTCGCGTTTCGCACGACGCATCTCGAGGGCCAGGACGGCCGGCTCGTCGCGCTCCACGGCACCCGGCTCGACAGCGGCGCGGCGGTCCGTCTCCCCTGCGACGCGCTGATCCTCGCGCTCGGCTTCACCGGCCCGACCGCCACGCCGCCCGGCGTCGCTCTCGACGAGCGCGGCAACATCGCGACGGACGCGAGCTACGCGACGAGCCTGCCCGGCCTCTACGGGATCGGCGATGTGCACCGCGGCGCCTCGCTGATCGTGTGGGCGCTCGCCGAGGGTCGCGACGCCGCCATCGCCGTCGACGCCGCCCTGCGCCGCTGACTAGAGCGCGTACCGGCGCTTCATGCGCTGCACGGTGCTGCGGGCGACCCCGAGCTTGCGCGCGGCGAGGCTGACGTTGCCGGCCGTCTCGGTGAGCGCGCGGACGACCGCGTCGCGCTCGGCGTCGTGCAGGCCGGACGCGGCGGCCGGCGACGCGGCGAGCTCGGACGGCAGGTGCGCGAGCTCGATGCGGTCACCGCCGCAGGCGACCACGCAGGCCACGGCGAGCGCGCTCTTCAGCTCGCGGACGTTGCCCGGCCACGGGTGGCGCACGATCGCGGCGGCCGCATCCGGCGAGAGCTCCGCGCGCCCGCCGAGCAGGTGGTGCGCGAGCGCGACGAGGTCCGTGCGCGTCCGGAGCGGCGGGATCGTGACCGTCGCGCCCTTGAGCCGGTAGTAGAGGTCCTGACGAAAGGCGCCGCTCGCGACGAGGCCCGCGAGGTCGCGGCACGTCGCGCACACGACGCGCACGTCGGTCCGCTCGAGCCGCATGTCGCCGACGCGCCGGTACGTCCCGGTCTCGAGCACGCGTAGCAGCGCGGCCTGCATCGCGGGCGACATCTCCGCCACCTCGTCGAGGAACAGCGTGCCGCCCGCCGCCGCGTGGAAGAGGCCGGTCCGGCCGCCGCGCTCTGCGCCCGTGAACGCGCCCGACGCGTAACCGAACAGCTCGGCCTCGAGGAGCCCCGGGGCCAGCGCGCCGCAGTTGACGGCGTGGAACGGCCCGGCCGCGCGCGTGCTCGCGGCGTGGATCGCCTGGGCGAACAGCTCCTTGCCGGCGCCGGTCTCCGCGAGGAGCATCACGGGCAAGTCGCTCGCCGCGAGCTGACGGCTCCAGGCGATGGCCGCGGAGACCGCCGGGTCCGCCGAGAAGATCGCCGCGCATGGCTCGACCGCCTTCGCCGGCGGCACGACCGCGAGCGGCTCGAAGCGCGGCCGCGCGCTCCCCGGCTCGAGCACCGCGAGCACCGCGAGGATCACGCCGTTCGGCGCCGCGACCGGCTCCACGCGCAGCCGCCACGCGCGCCGGGCCGTCCCGCGCCCGAGCTCGAGCGGCCGCCCGCTCGCCTCCGGCCCCAGCGCCTCCGTCACGAGCATCCGCCAGTCGAGGCCGAGCGCGCCGAGCGCCTGCCGGCCCACCACGTCGGCGCCGAGCAGCTCGCGCGCGGCCGCGTTCGCGCGGACGATCCCGCCCGGCGCCTCGATCCACAGCGCCGGCTCGCGCACGCGGTCGATCGCGCGCCCCAGCACCCGCGTCACGGATACGCCCGCGCTCGCGTAGGCCTTCAGCCGGATCAGCTCCTCGAGCGACCGCGCCGCGCGCAGGATCGTGCGGCCGATCTCCGGGTCCGCGCGCTCCACGCGAGACGTGGCGTCGAGCACCGCGATCGGCATGCCGTCGACGCCGCGGACGGGCGCCGCGTAGCAGACGAGATCGTGGTAGCTGCGCCCGAAGTGCGCGTGGCCGTGGACCTCGGTCGGCCGGTTCGCCGCGACGGCGGTGCCGATCGCGTTCGTGCCGCGCGCCGCCTCACTCCAGCACGCGCCCGCGATCAGGCGCACCCGGTCCGCCGTCTCCGAGAACTCGCCGCCGCCGCTCGTGCGCACCACGACCCCGTCGGGGTCGGCGAGCAGGAGCAGGAAGTCACGATCCGCGACGCGGGCCGTGGCGCGGTCGAGGATCGAGTCCCCGATCGCGTCGATCAGCTCGACGTGGCTCGCGTGGAGGCGCAGCGCCTCGCCGCGCAGCAGGCCGTCCTCCGGTGGTGCGCCATCGGGCGGCGCGCCGAGCCGGCGGGCGCGGGTCCAGCAGGTGGCGAGCTCGGACGCGATCGGCGCCTCGCGTCCGGCGTGGAAGGCTTCCCACGCGGACGGCGACACGTCGCCAAGCACCAACCGATCCGACACGGGAGCAGCGTGCTCCGCGAGGTGTGCGACCGCAAGCGACAACCGCCCGCGGAGCGCTGCTGGAGCGCTCCGATCTGCCGCATTTCGCTCCACTTCGACGCGTCGCGACACCGCGATCTCGCGGCGTTACACCTCGGCCGCAAACGTGCACAAGCGCGGCGCACCACCTTCCAGGAGACACGATGAAATACGCCCGCCCGAACACCGCCGGTTCCAAGCTCCACTTCGAGTCCCGCTACGAAAACTTCATCGGCGGCGAGTTCGTCAAGCCCGTCAAGGGCCAGTACTTCGAGAACATCTCGCCGGTCACCGGCCGCGCGTTCACCGAGGTCGCCCGCTCGTCCGCCGAGGACATCGAGCGCGCCCTCGACGCCGCGCATGGCGCCAAGGAGGCGTGGGGCAAGACCCCCGCGTCGGCGCGTGCCGTCATCCTCAACAAGATGGCCGACGTGATGGAGCAGAACCTCGAGCTGCTCGCGCTGTCGGAGAGCTGGGACAACGGCAAGCCGATCCGCGAGACGATGGCGGCCGACCTCCCGCTCGCGATCGACCACCTGCGCTACTTCGCCGGCTGCCTGCGCGCCGATGAAGGCGGCATCTCCGAGATCGACCACAACACGGTCGCCTATCACGTCAAGGAGCCGCTCGGCGTCGTCGGCCAGATCATCCCGTGGAACTTCCCGCTGCTGATGGCGATCTGGAAGCTCGCGCCGGCGCTCGCCGCCGGCAACTGCGTCGTGCTCAAGCCGGCCGAGCAGACCCCGGCGACGATCCTCCTGTTCGCGAAGCTCGTCGGGCACCTCCTGCCGCCGGGCGTGCTGAACATCGTCAACGGCTTCGGCATCGAGGCCGGCAAGCCGCTCGCGTCGAACAAGCGCATCGCGAAGATCGCGTTCACGGGCGAGACGACGACCGGTCGCCTCATCATGCAGTACGCGTCCGAGAACCTGATCCCGGTGACGCTCGAGCTCGGCGGCAAGTCGCCGAACGTGTTCTTCGCCGACGTCATGGCGCACGACGATGACTTCCGCCAGAAGGCGCTCGAAGGCTTCGCCATGTTCATGCTGAACCAGGGCGAGGTCTGCACGTGCCCGTCGCGCGCGCTGATCGACTCGAAGATCTACGGCTCGTTCCTCGAGCTCGCCATCGCCCGCACGAAGCAGGTGATGCCGGGGGATCCGTTCGACACGGACACCAAGCTCGGCGCCCAGGCGAGCAACGATCAGCTCGAGAAGATCCTGTCGTACATCGACATCGGCAAGAAGGAAGGCGCGAAGGTCCGCACCGGCGGCGAGCGCGTGAAGCTCGGCGGCGACCTCGAGGGCGGCTACTACGTCGCCCCGACGATCTTCGAGGGCAACAACAAGATGCGCGTGTTCCAGGAGGAGATCTTCGGGCCCGTGGTGTCGGTGACGAGCTTCGACGGCTTCGACAACGCGATGGCGATCGCGAACGACTCGCTCTACGGCCTCGGCGCCGGCGTCTGGTCGCGTGACGGCAACACCGCGTACCGCGCGGGCCGCGCCATCCAGGCCGGCCGCGTGTGGACGAACTGCTACCATCACTACCCGGCGCACGCCGCGTTCGGTGGCTACAAGCAGTCCGGCATCGGCCGCGAGAACCACAAGATGATGCTCGACCACTACCAGCAGACGAAGAACCTCCTGGTGAGCTACGACCCGAAGCCGATGGGCTTCTTCTGAGCTCGATCGCCGCCACGCCGGCCGCGCTCGAGTGGATCGCGAAGCTGACGGCGCTGCATGGCCCGCTGATGTTTCATCAGTCGGGTGGCTGCTGCGATGGCAGCGCGCCGATGTGCTTCGCGGCCGGCGAGTTCAAGCTCGGCCAACGCGACGTCAAGCTCGGCGAGGTCGGCGGCGCGGGGTTTTATATGGGCGGCGACCAGTACGAGCTGTGGCAGCACACCGACCTCACGCTCGACGTGGTCAAGGGGCGGGGCGCGGGCTTCTCGCTCGAGGCTCCGGAGGGCATCCGGTTCCTGATCCGCTCGGACGTCTGCGCCGTCTGACCGCGCGCACGCCGTGCGCGCGGCAGCAAGTGAGCGCAAGCGCTCACCCACGGAGCCCTCCTGAGCGCCACGACGCACACCGCCCGTGCGCAGCCGCCCGCGGGTCAAACCCGCACGTCACGTCGCCGCGATCCGGCCAAATGAGGGGCGCGGCACGGGTGCAATGGATTACCTAGACACTAGGATTCATTGGCGCGCAGGCATATCCGTTGCAACCACCCGCGAAAGTGTACGAGCCAGCACCGATCGCCGACGGGTCACCCCCGCGGGCGACCTCACCGTCGAAGTCACGCGCGTCGTGGATCCTTCGTCTCTTCAGCACGGTCCACGACGGCGAAGGGCTGCAGGCGATCCTCCTGCTGTTCGCCGTCGCGCTGATCCTGACGAGCTACTACCTCATGAAGACGGCGCGCGAGGGCCTCATCCTCTCGACGCACATGTTCGGGCTTGCGGCCGAGGAGCTCAAGTCGTACGCCGGCGGGGCGATGGCGCTGTTGCTCCTCGGCATCGTGCCGCTCTACGGCCTGCTCGCGAAGACGCTCAAGCGCATCACGCTGATCAATGTCTCTTACGCGATCGTGGTCGGCTGCCTCGTCGTCTTCTTCATCGTCGGCACGGCGGGCGTGCCGATCGGCCTCGCGTTCTTCATCTGGATCGGCGTCGTCAGCGTGTTCCTGATCGCGCAGTTCTGGTCGTACGCGAACGACCTCTACACCGAGGAGCAGGGCAAGCGGCTGTTCGCGTTGATCGCCATCGGTGGCTCGCTCGGCGCCGTCGCCGGTCCGCAGCTCTCGAAGCTCGGCGAGACGTTCACGCTCCTGCCGGTCGCGGCCGGCCTGCTCGTCATCACGTTGATCCTGCTCAACTTCGTCGAGCGCATGCACAAGAAGACGGCGGCGCCGGACGACAAGACCGCCGACGAAGCGATCAGCGGTGATGACGGCTTCCTCCTCATCCTCCGCGATCCGTATCTCCTCTTCTTCGCCGCGCTCATCCTCCTCTCGCAGCTCGTCAACACGAACGGCGAGTTCATCCTCGGCAGCGTGGTGCGCGCGCATGCCGCGAACCTCGTCCCCGACAGCCTGTACGCGGATCTCGTGGGCGCCGCTCACACCGACGCCATCGATCACGACCGCCGGGAGATCATCAAGGGCTTCTACGCCACCTACTTCTTCTGGGTGAACCTCGTCGGCTTCATCATCCAGGCCTTCTTCGTCTCGCGGATCCTGCAGAAGCTCGGCGTGCGGAAGGCGATCTTCATCATGCCGATCGTCGCGATCGGCGCGTCTTCCATGATCGGCGCGATCGGCGGCATCTACCTCATCCGCGCGGCGAAGGTCGCCGAGAACAGCGTCGACTACTCGCTGGAGAACACGGTGCGCCAGGCGCTCTGGCTGCCGACCACGCGCGCCGTCAAGTACAAGGCGAAGGCCGCGATCGACACGTTCGTCGTCCGGTTCGCGGACACGATCTCCGCGGTGATCGTGTGGCTGTTGTTCCGCCAGATGGGCCTCGCCGCGACCGACCTCGCGTTCGTGAACATCGCCGCCATGGTGCTCGCCCTCGGCGTCGCCGCCGGCATCGCGAAGTACCACAAGAAGATCTCCCGCGAGCACGATGCCGCAGGCCAGCATGCGGACGCCCTCGCGCCCGCCGTGACGCACAAGTGAAGCGCGCGCGCCTCGTCGCGCTCGCCGCGGTGGTCGCCGTCTCGGTGACCACGCTCGCGGTCGCGGCCCCCGATCCGAAGACGCCCCCGCCCCCGCCGCCGCCGGTCCCGGAGCTCCCGATCCCGCCGCCCGCGGAGGGGCAAACGGACCCGCCCCTGAACGACAAGGTTCCGGTCGCGGCCGGCTCGGGCTCGGGCATGCCCACCGCCGGCTCGGCGGCGCCGGCGGCCGGCTCCGACCGTGGGAGCGACCAGACGCCGGACCGCGATGTCCACGACAACACCGCCGAGGACGCCGCCGGCGCGCCGCTGCCCGGCGCCGAGAGCGGCCGCATCGACGTCGTCGATCCCGGCGACTCACCGCTCCGCGTCGCGGGGCGCGTCGTGCTGTTCGTGCCGAAGGTCGTGTACGAGGCGCTGTTCGTGCCCGTGCACGGCGTCTTCTACGCGCTCGATCGCTACCACTTCGACCAGCTCTACTACCGGATCTTCTTCAACGGCAACCACACGATCGGCTTCATCCCGACGGCGACGTACGAGGCGGGCTTCGGCGCGAGTATCGGCTTGCGCTTCCAGATGACCGACGTCTTCGGCGCGAAGGAGCGCTTCGCCGTGCAGGGCACCACGGGCGCGGTGCTCGGTGACCCGTATCGAGAGAGCGGCCTGGTCGAGCTCCACACCGGCCAGCGGCTCGGCAAGCACTTCGAGCTCGGCCTCGTTAGCAACTTCGACCGCCGCCCCGCCGACGCGTTCTGGGGCATCGGCAACGGCGAAGACACGACCAAGATCCCGGCGACGCCGATCGACCCGCACACGGATTCCACCGCCGTCGAGGTCTACCACCGCTACCAGGAGTCGCGCGTCGCGCTCACGGCCGACATCCAGCCAACCCCCGACGTGCACCTCGCGTTCACCGGCGCGCTCACCGAGCTGAGGTTCGACCAGAGCACGCAGGGCACACCGCTCGGCCAGGTCTACAACCCCGCGGACCTACCCGGCTTCCTGGGCGGCGTGCAACACGCCTACGGCGAGCTCGAGCTGCGCTGGGACACCCGCCACCGCGGCACGATGTGGGAGCCGTTCAAGCTCTACAGCGGCGGCTCGCTGGTGTCCGCCTACGCCGGGCGCGTCGACCGACTCGACGGCGGCGTCGACTTCTGGCGCTACGGCGGCGAGCTGCAGCACTTCTTCCGTCTCGCGCGCGGCCCGCGCATCCTCATCACGCGCGTCCGGGCCCAGGGCGTGAGCGGCGGGCGCGCCGACGTCCCGTTCACCGAGCTGCCGTACCTCGGCGGCGGCGACATCTTGCGCGGCTACTCGTACGAGCGCTTTCGCGACCGCGCGTCGCTCATGGGCTCGATCCAGTACAGCTGGGACCTCTCGTCGCGTGTCAACGCGTACCTGTTCACCGACATCGGGCGCGTCTACGAGTCGTTCGACGATCTCTCCGCCCACGGCCTGCGCGTGAGCTACGGCGTCGGCCTCGACCTCCACGGTGATTCGGGCCTCGTGGCGACCGGGTACATCGCCTCGACGACCGACGGCGGCTTCCTCTTCAACCTGGCGTTCAACCCGATCACCGACGCACGACAGAGGTGGCGATGAAGACCATGGCCGCAGCGCTCCTGGCGCTCGTGGGCGGATGCGCCGCGAGCCCCCCGATCCCGCCCGCCCGCTTCGCGAACGCGCCGATCGTCACGATCGTGGACGATCGGCGGGACGTCCCGAAGCAGCCCGAGGAGCTCGAGTTCCTGCCGGACATGTACCTCTTCGACTCGGCGCTGGAGCGCGTCGTCACCCGGCCGCTCGAGCTGCCGCGCATCCAGCGCGCGCTCGGCGTCAACGCGCTCGACGACGTCCCCGACTCCACGTGGTTCACGAACCGCAACTACAAGACGCCGCTCACGCCCGACGAGGTGCGGCTCGGCCCGAACACCCACACCCCCGAGCAGCACCTGCCGTGGACGATCTCGTCGACGAAGATCGGCGGCACCACGCCCGGCTTCATCGTGAAGGACAGCGCGGGCGTGAAGTATCAGTGCAAGTTCGACTACGCCGCCTCGCCGACCGAGCTCGAGACGGGCACGCACGTCATCGTGAACCGGCTGATGTGGGCGTTCGGGTACAACGTCGCCGATGACCAGATCGTCTACCTGCATCGCGAGGACTTCGTCATCGGCAAGGGCGCGAAGCACAAGGACTCGCTCGGCAAGACGCTCGGCCCGCTGCAGCAGGCGCAGGTCGACGAGATCCTCGGGCACGCGCGGATCGGCCCCGACGGCAGCATCCGCGTCCTCGCGTCGCGCTGGATCGAGGGCAACACGATCGGCGGCCACGCGAGCGAGGGCGTGCGCACCGACGATCCCAACGACCGCATCCCGCACGAGAAGCGGCGCGACCTGCGCGGCATGCGGCCGTTCGACGCGTGGACCGACTCCGTCGACGTCACCGAGGGCCAATTCGTCGACGCGTGGATGGAGGATCCGGCGATCCCGAAGCGCCACTACGTCAAGCACTACGCGATCGACTTCGGCAAGAGCCTCGGCGCGATGGGGCAGATCAGCTTCGACTGGTGGCGCGCGCACGCGTACACCGTCGATGTCCCGTCGATGGTGGGCGAGCTCTTCACGCTCGGCCTGCGGAGCCGGCCCTGGCAGAAGCGGGCCGAGCGCGAGCAGCTCAAGGGCGTGTCGAGCCTGTTCGATGTCGAGTCGCTCGAGCCGGAAGGGTGGCGCCCCGACATCCAGGGCTACGTGGCCCTGCGTGACGCGGACCGGTTCGACGAGTTCTGGGGCACGAAGATCCTCGCGAGCTTCACGCGCGAGCAGCTGGTGGGGGCCGTGAAGGCGGCGAAGCTGTCGGACCCGCGCTCGGAGGAGTACCTGGTCGATACGCTGGTCGGCCGCCAGCGCAAGATGGCCGCGTACTGGTACGCGCGCGTGAACCCGCTCGACAAGTTCGCGGTCGAGCCGGGCGCCCCGGACGCCGGCGCGCCGCGGATCTGCTTCGACGACCTCGCGATCAAGATCGGCTTCGTGACGCCGGCGCAGACGCGGTACGCGGTCCAGGCCTACGACTTCGCGGGCAAGCGCCTCGGCGCGCCCGTCACGCTCGCCGCCGATCCGGAGACAGGGGCGACCGGCCGCACGTGCGCCCTGGCGCCGGCGGGCCCCGCGGATCACGACGGGTATGCCGTGTACCGCGTGGACACCCAGCGAACGGAGTACGCTGGTACTACCTACGTGCACGTCGCCCGCGATCCCAGCACCCGAGCCCCGCGCGTGATCGGGATCTGGCGGCCGTGACCGCGGGCCGCGCGCCGGAGTCGCCGGCCGCTCCCCCCGCCGTTGGTAGCGTGTGGGCTCCGGCCTGCGTGCTGTTCGCGATGATGGTCGCGCACACGCTGCTCGAGACAACGCGCGACGCGCTCTTCCTCGTGGAGCTCGGCCCCGGCGCCCTGGTGTGGGTCTACATCGTGATGGCCGCCACCGCGCTCGGCGCGTTCATCGTCCTGGGCCGGGCCGGCCACTCGTTCGCGCCGCGGCGCATGCTGCTCGGGTTCCTGAGCGCCGCCGCGATCGGAACGACCGTCCTCGCGATCGCGCTCCCCCTCGCCACGTGGGTCGTGTTCGCCCTCTACATCTGGACCGGCCTCGTCGCGACCATGATCGTGCCCACGTTCTGGACGCTCCTCGATCGCAGCCTCCATGCCGGGCAGGCCAAGCGGATGCTGGCGCTCATCGGCGCGGGCGGCGTGTTCGGCGCGATCGTCGGCGCGGGGACCGCGGCGCTCCTGGCGCGCGCCCTCCCTGCCCATGACCTCGTGACGGCGGCGGCGCTCGCGTACGCCCTGGCGACCGGCGTCGCGTTCGCGATCGCGCCTCGTCCCACCCCGGCGGTCGAGACCGACGCGCAAGTCGAGGCGTCCGCGCGCCACGTGATGACGGCCGTCCGGCCCACGGCGCAGTCGGTCCGCTACTTGCGCGTCCTGATCGCGCTCGGCGTCATTTCGACGATCGGCCTCACGCTCGGCGATCTCGTGTTCAAGCGCGCGCTAGCCGAGCGCGTGCCGGCCGAGCAGCTCGCGAGCGCGTTCGGCGCGATCTACGCCGGCCTCAACACGCTCGGCCTGGCGATCCAGGTGTTCGTCACGCCCCGCCTGCTCGCCCGCTGGGGCGTCGGCGGTGCGCTCGTGGTCTTGCCGCTCATCATGGCCGCGAGCAGCTTCAGCTTCGCCGCGACCGGCGCCACGCTGGCGATCATCGCGCTCAAGCTCGGCGACGGCAGCCTGCGCTACAGCCTCCATCGCGTCGGGACCGAGATCCTGTTCCTGCCCGTGCCCGCCGACCTGCGCGACCGCTCCAAGCCGATCATCGACACCATCGGCCTGCGCGGCGGCCAGGCCGTCGCGGCGCTGATGGTGTTCGGGCTCGTCCACGTCGGCGCCAGCTCGCGCGCCTCGGCCGCCGTGGCCGCGATCCTCTCGGCGGTATGGCTGGTCGGTGCGGTCGCCGCGCGCCGCGCGTACGTCGAGGCGTTCCGCGGCAAGCTCGCCGCCGGCGAGCTCGTGCGCGACGTGCAGATCCGCGCGCCCGACGCCGATGCGCTCGCGCTCCTCGCGGATTCCCTCGCCAGCCCCGACGAGATCGAGGCCCTCGCCGCGCTCGACGTCCTCGCGCGCAACCACCGCGTCCCCGCGCTCGTGCTGTATCACCCGAGCCCGACGGTCGTGCACCGCGCGCTCGCGCTCCTCGCCGGCGCCGTGCGCCCGGAGGTCGAGCGCGTGCTCGGGCACCTCATCGACCACGCCGATCCCGAGATCCGCGCCGCCGCGATCGTCGCCGCGAGCTCCACCGGCACGCACGCCGATCGCCTGCGCGCCGCGCTCACCGACCCCGAGGCCGCCGTCCGCGCGGCCGCGCTCGTCGTGCTGCCGGCGGGTCCGGACACCGACGCCGGCATCGCCGCGCTCCAGGCCGGGACCGTCGACGACCGCGCCGCGCTGGCCCAGGCGATCAGCTACGCGCCCGACGACCGCTTCCGCGCCGTCCTCGCCGACCTCGTGTGTCGCGGCGAGCCCCGCGTCACCCGGCGCGTGCTGCGCGTCTATGCGCGCCGCCCGAGCCTGGCCGATCTCCAGCACGTGCTCGCGCTCCTGGCGGACTCCAACGTGCGAGGCGAGGCGAGGCGCGCGCTCGTCCAGGCCGGCTCCCGCGGGCTCGAGCTCGCGATGGCGGCGCTCGCCGCCCCCGAGACGCCACTCGACGTGCGCCGGCAGCTCCCCCGCTCGATCGGCGCCATCGGCACGCAGGCGGCCGCGACCGCCTTGCTCGAACGCCTGAACCACGAGCCGGACGGGACCGCCGAGTTCAAGATCCTGCGCGCCCTCGGCCGGCTCCGCGACGAGGTGCCCGACCTCGTGGTCGACGTTCCCGCCCTCCGCGCGTACACCCACCGCGCCGTCGCCGACGCGGCCCGCTACGCCACGTACGCGGACATGGTGCGTGCGCAACCCGCCCCGCATCACGGCGACCTGCTCGTGAAGCTCCTCGACGAGAAGCGCGCCTCCGCCGTCGAACGGGCCTTCCGGGCCCTCGGCATCATCGATCCGGCCGCGCACCTGCGGGCCGTGCACGACGCGATCGTCAGCCCGGACCACGCGCGCAGCAGCGCCGCCGTCGAGATGCTCGACGACATGCTGCCCGCGGACGTCCGCGTCCCGCTCGTCGCGTCCATTCGCCCGCTCGATCCGGTGGTCCGGCGGACCACCCTCGGGCACCTCGCGCCGGGGCCGTTTGCCCACGGCGAGCAACTCGCGGCCGAGCTCCTCGCCGACCCGAGCGAGTCCGTGCGCTGCATCGTCGCGTACCACATCGCCGAGCACAAGCTCGTCGGGCTCCGCGCCGACCTCGTGCGCCTCCGGCCGGAGCACGGCGCGCCGCTCGTCGCGGCCGCGTTCGATCAGGCGATCGCCAGGGTCGATGCCCGAGTCTGACACCACGCTGTTGCGGCGCCTGATCGCGCTCCGGCACGTGCCGGCGTTCGCGACCGCGGAGCTCGACGAGCTCGCCACCCTCGCCGACAACGCGACGGAGACGGAGCTCGTCGCCGGGGAGGAGCTCGTGGCCGCGGGCGCGCCGGTGCCGCACATGCACCTGGTGCTCGCGGGGCGCATCGAGATGGCCGGCACGCCGGTGGCGCATGCGTGGGGGCCGTACGAGGTGTTCGGGACGCTCGAGGTGCTCTCGGGTCGTCCAGCCCGCCGGGCCGCCGTGGCCATGGCCGCGACGCGGACCCTCCGGCTCTCGAGCGTCGAGCTCGCGGATCTGCTCGAGGATAATCTCGGGATCCTCGCGTCCACGCTGCGCCAGCTGGCGCGGTCGGTGGTCGCGATGCCGCCGCACCCGCCGGCCCCGCCCGTGGAGGTCCCGACCTCGCCGTTGCTCGGCCTCGTCGAGCGGCTCATCTTGTTTCGGCAGCAGGCGCTGCTCGCGGGCGGCAAGCTCCAGGCGCTGACGATGCTCGCGCAGGTCTCGGTCGAGCGCACGTGGCCCGCCGGCGCGGAGATCGCCGCCGCCGGCTCGCTCACGACGGAGGCGTTGTTCATCCTCGACGGCATCGTGAAGGATGGGGACCGTGGGCGCGCCGGCCGGGGCACGACGCTCGGCCTCGTGGAGACGATCGCGGCCACGAAGCACGCGACTGCCCTCGTCGCCGCGACGCCCGTGCGCGCGCTCACCAGCAGCGTGGACGCGCTGTTCGACGTCCTCGAAGATCACGCCAGCCTCGGCCTCGCGATGCTCGAGGGGCTGGCCGCGCGCCTGCTCGATGACTCCGACCGGGCCTAGCCGGTCTGTGGGCCCCGCGGAGACCGGAACGGAGAGACATCCGCAATAGCGGTTGACGACACTGTGATAGCGGATAGGATGCCGCTATGACGACGCCGACGACCCCGCCGCTCCGCTTCGAGACCCTCGCGCTGCACGCCGGGTACACGCCCGATCCGACGACGGGCTCGCGCGCGGTGCCCATCTATCAAACGACGAGCTTCACGTTCAAGAACGCGGAGCACGCGGCGAACCTCTTCGCGCTCAAGGAGTTCGGAAACATCTACTCGCGGATCATGAACCCGACGAACGATGTCTTCGAGAAGCGCGTGGCGGCGCTCGAGGGCGGCGTGGCCGCGCTCGCGACGGCCTCCGGACAGGCGGCCGAGGCGCTGACGCTGCTGACGATCCTGAAGACCGGCGACGAGCTCGTCTCCGGGACGTCCCTGTACGGCGGTACGTACAACCTCTTCAAGAACACGCTCGGTCGCCTCGGCATCACGACGCGCTTCGCCGATATCGAGAACCTCGCGGCCGTCGAGGCGGCGGTCACCGACAAGACCCGGGCGATCTTCATCGAGAGCCTGCCGAACCCGAGCCTCATCGTCCCCGACATCGCGGGCCTCGCCGCGATCGCGAACAAGCACAAGATCCCGCTCATCGTCGACAACACGGCGGCCACCCCGGCGCTCCTCAACCCGCTCCAGCACGGCGCGCACATCGTGGTGCACTCGGCGACGAAGTACATCGGCGGCCACGGCACGGCGATCGGCGGCGTCATCGTCGACGGCGGCACGTTCGACTGGAGCTCGGGCAAGTTCCCCGAGTTCACCGACCCGAACCCGAACTATCACGGCCTCAAGCTGTTCGAGGCGTTCGGCGCGATCTCGTTCATCCTCAAGGCACGCGTGGAGACGCTGCGCGACATCGGCGCCGCGCTCGCGCCCTTCAACGCCCACGCGTTCATCACCGGCCTCGAGACGCTGCGCCTGCGCATCGAGCGGCACTCGGAGAACGCGCTGAAGGTCGCGCAGTTCCTGAAGACGCACAGCAAGGTCGCGTGGGTCCGCTACCCGGGCCTCGAGGGGGACGCCGGGTACGCGCGCGCGAAGAAGTACCTGCACGGCGGAGCGGGCGGCCTCGTCACGTTCGGCGTCAAGGGCGGGCGCGCGGCGGGCGCGAAGCTCATCGACAACGTGAAGCTGTGGTCGCTGCTCGCGAACATCGGCGACACGCGCTCGCTGATCATTCACCCGGCCTCGACGACGCACCAGCAGCTCTCGCCCGCCGAGCAGGCGGCGACCGGCGTGAGCGATGACCTCGTGCGGCTGTCGGTGGGCCTCGAGCACATCGACGACATCACCGGCGACCTCGACCGGGCGCTGCACGCCTGACCATGACCGCCGCCGCGACCGTCACCGACTTCGAGCTCGTGCTCCCCGGGTTCAGGCTCGAGGGCGGCGCGGCCCTCGTGGCGCACGTCGTGCGCGGGTGGGCCTTCGGCCCGGCCAGCGATGCGGCGGTGCTCGGCGCGCGCGGGCGCGTCGTGGATCCGTTGCCGTGGCGGGTGGTGCGACGCGCGACGAGCGGCGCGGCGAGCACGGCCGTCGGGCCGGGGCTCGACGCGAGCGTCCCGACGATCGTCGTCGTGCATGCGCTGACCGGCGACGCGCGGGCCGGCGATTGGTGGGGGCCGGTGATCGGCGAGGGCCAGCCGCTCGATCCGACGCGCGCGCGGCTCCTGAGCTTCAACCTGCTCGGCGGCTGCTACGGCACGACCGGGCCGGCGGACGCGGGCTTCCCGACGGCGGCCCAGGATCACGGCGGCGAGGACGCGCCACGCCGCGAGCCCGCGACGGTCACGACGTGGGACCAGGCGCGCTCGATCTTGCTCGCGCTCGACGCGCTCGGCGTCACGCGCGTGCACCTCGTGACGGGCGGCTCGCTCGGCGGCATGGTCGCGCTCGCGCTGGCCGCGCTCGATCCGGCACGGTTCGAGCGGGTGGCCCCGATCGCGGCCGCGCCGGCGGCGTCGGCGTGGATCCTCGCGTGGAACCACGTCGCCCGGCAGGCGATCCTCGGGGATCCGGGCTTCCCCGAGGATGGCTCGCGCGGGCTTCACCTCGCGCGGCAGGTCGCGATGACGACGTATCGCGCGGAGCCCGGGTTCGCCCTGACGCAGGGCCGCGGTCAGCGCGAGGCGCGGGGCGGCTGGGCGCCGCGCGCGGCGTACGCGATGCAGACGTACCTGACGCATCAGGGCGACAAGCTGATCGCGCGCTTCGATGCACGGGCGTACGTGGCGCTGATCGGCGCGATGGACCACCACGACCTCGAACGCGCACCGCCACCGCCCGAGGCGCGCGAACGCTGGCCCGGCGATCGTGGGTGGGGCGTGGGCCGCATCACCGCGCGCGTGCTCGCCGTCGGCGTCGACACCGACGCGCTGTACGCGCCGCAGCACGGCGTGAAGCTCGTCGCGGACCTGGCCGCGCTCGGCCGCACCGCGCGCTACCGCGAGATCCAGAGCCCGCACGGCCACGACGCGTTCCTCATCGAATGGGACCAGCTGCGGCCGATCCTCGCCGAAGCTGTCGCGCTCTAGCGCGGGGCGATCTGGACGAACTCGTCGTCGGCGGAGACGACAATCGCGCGGCCGAGCCCCTCGCCGACCGCCGGCCGGCGCCCGAGCACGACGAGCGCCGAGGCGGCTTCCCGCAGCACGCCCTCCACCTCGGCGGGCGCCACACCGCGCGCGAACAGGTCGGGCAGCCCGAGCGCCGCCATGCCCGTGAGCACGGGATCGCGGCCGGGCCCTGCCATGACGCGGACCCAGGCGCCGAGGCCGTCCGCGGTGGCCACCCGCGCCTGCCGCCACGCGTCGACCGGCGCGAGATAGCCGCGCGCCTGGTGCGCGATCACGTCGAGCTCGTCCGCCGCGCACGCGTCGACCAGGCTCGCCAGGTCCGCGCAGGCAGGGTGAACATCCACGCGCGCGTGGCCGAGCGTGGCGCCAGCGAGGGCCAGCTCGCGCTCGGTGGCGACGGAGAACGGCGTGGGGAACGCGAACGACACCACACCCTCCCCGTCGGCCACGGGCGCCATGCACGTGTACACGCGGTACCGGGGCCCGCCCGCGCGCCGCACGTGGACATCGCTCGCGTTGCTGTACTCCACCTCCACGCCGGCGCGCGCGAACCAGGCGCGCAGCGCCGCCCGCGAGCGGAGCGGCTCGCGCAGCACGATCCCGAGGAGGCCGACGGCGTCCGTCAGCTCGACGAACGCGGCGAGCTCTGCGGGCGTCCCGCTCGCTCCGGGAAGCGGCACGCAGTCGTCGCGCACGCGATCCGCATCGCCGGGATCGACGAGCAGCACGGACGTGGCGCGGAGCCCGCCGAGCGGATGCGGCGCCGTCCCGTGCACCTCGACGGCGAGGCCGAGCGCCGGCAGGAACTTGCAGACCGTCGCCCCGAAGCGCAACCACTCGCCCGAGGTGAGCTGGATCCGGCCGACGCAATCGTTCGCGGACCACGCCATGATCGTCCCCGGCAGCGGCGGCATGCCGGGAGTCTATCAGCTCAGCTCACAGGGCGAGCTTGTCGAAGCGCACGAGCTCGGCCATCGCGTCGAAGCGGGCCTGGACCTTGGCGCCGTCGAGGTCGCGGAGGCCATCGACGGAGAACTTCTCCACCGCGAAGCTGCCCATGACGCTGCCCACGATCATCGCGGTGCGGATCGTCTTGGGGGACAGATCGCCCGCGTAGGCGAGGTAGCCCATGAGGCCGCCCGCGAAGCTGTCGCCGGCGCCGGTCGGGTCGACCACGTCCGAGAGCGGCATGGCGGGGGCCGCGAACGCGCCATCGGCGTTGAACAGGAGCGCGCCGGCATCGCCGCGCTTGATGATGACGGAGCTCGGGCCGAGCGCGAGGACGCCCTTGGCCGCGCGCGCGAGGTTGTGCTCGCCGGTGAGGAGGCGAGCCTCCTCGTCGTTGATCATGATCGTGTGGATCTTGCCGAGCATCGCGACGAGCTCGGCGCGCTTGATGTTGATCCAGAGGTTCATCGTGTCGGCGGCGACGAGCGCCGGCTTCTCGAGCTGGCGCAGAACGTCGAGCTGCAGCGCCGGATCGATGTTGCCGAGCATGACGATCTGCGCGCCCGACTGCGCGGCGGAGAGCTTCGGCGCGAAGGTGGCGAACACGCCGAGGCGGGTGTCGAGGGTCTCGCGCGAGGTCAGGTCGTCGGAGTACTTGCCGACCCAGTGGAAGGTCTCGCCCGGCTCGCGCACGATACCGCTGACGTCGACGCCGCACGCCGCGAGCTCGTCCACGTGCTTCTGGTCGAAGTCCGCGCCGATGACGGCGACGACCGAAACGTTCTTCGTGAAGTACGACGCGGCGCGCGCGATGAACGAGGCCGACCCGCCGAGCAGGTCGCGCTTCATGCCGGACGGGCCGTCGATGTCGTCCAGGGCAACCGAGCCGATGACCAGAAGGGAACGGTGGGCGCTGCGTGCGTGCATGAGGGTGCTGGTACCATCGCGGCCAGGTGCCAGACAATCCCGCCACCGACGAGATCGCTTCACTGCTCGCGGCCGGCCGTCACGCCGATGCCGCGGCCGCCGCCCTCGCCGCCGGCCAGGCGGCCCGCGCGGCCGATCTCTACGAGAAGCTGTGGGATTTTCGCGGCGCCCTGGCCGCCGCCCAGGCCGCAGCCGACCTCCCGCGCGCCCTGCGCTACGCGATCGAGCTCGACGACGCGGCGGCCATCGCGGCCGCCCTCGCCGCCCTGACGACCGACGACGACGGCACCCGGGCCGCGCTCGACGTGCTCGTCCGGCTGCGCCGCCACGCCGACGCCGCCCCGCTGGCCGAACAGCTCGGCGATGTGGACCGTGCGATCGATCTGTACACGCGGGCACACGCCGACCTCGACGCCGCGCGCCTCCTCGAGGCGGCCGGACGCGATCGCGACGCCGGCCGCCTGCTCGAGCGCGCTCTCGATCTCGCGTCGGACGCCGAAAAGCCGCGGCTCCAGCTCGCGCTCGGCCGCATCCTCGCCCGGCGCGGCGCGTACCCCGAGGCCACGCGGCTCCTGCAGGACGCGCGGCGCGCGTTCACCGTGGCCGCCGCGGCACCGGACGGCACGCCGGCCGCGGTCGAGGAGCGCGTCGAGTCCGAGCGCCACCTGGTCGCCACGCTCGCCGCGATGGGCCTGCGCGATGGCGCGCGCGACGCGCTCCTCGAGCTGCGCGCCGGTGATCCGAGCGTGCCCGCGGACCTCGATTCGTACCTGCGCGCGTGGCGCGACCAGGCGACCGAGCGCAAGACGAGCCGCGACCGCGAGATGATCGCGGGCCGCTACCGCCTCGACAAGCTGCTCGGCTCCGGCGCGAGCGGCCGCGTCTTCCTCGCGACGGACGAGATCGCCGGGCGCCAGGTCGCCATCAAGATGTTCTTCGCGGCCGGCGCGCGCGGCGGCGCGGCCTACGAGCGGTTCGTGCGCGAGGCGCGGCTCGCCAGCACGCTACGGCACCCGTCGCTGGTCGAGGTGTACGACGTGTCCGTCGAGCGCGGGTACCTCGTGATGGAGCTCCTGCCCGGCGGCTCGCTCGCGCAACGGCTCGCGGCCGGCGAGCGGTTCGCGGGGGTGCAGGTCCGGCGCATGGCGCTCGACGTGATCTCGGGCCTCGAGGCGGCGCACCACCGCGGCGTCGTTCACCGTGACGTCAAGCCGGCGAACGTGTTCTTCGACGCGCGCGGCACGGCGAAGCTCGGCGATTTTGGGGTGGCCCACCTCGTCGACCTCGGGCAGACGCAGACGGGTGGCCTCATCGGCACGCTCGCGTACATGTCGCCCGAGCAGATCACGGGCGCGCCGATCTCGATCGCGGCGGACCTCTACGCCCTCGGCATCACGCTGTTCGAGGCGGTCACCGGACGGCTACCATTCCTCGGGCCGGACTTCGTCGCGCAGCACCTGGGCGAGGAGCCGCCGCCGGCCACCAGCGTCGCGCTCGAGGGCATGGAGGTCGATCCGGGCTGGGACCCGATCCTCGCGAGCCTCCTGGTCAAGAACCCCCGCGCGCGCACCGGCACGCTCGCAGATCTGCGCCGCGACCTCGAGGCGCTCGACCTCGGCGGCCGGCCGCGGCTCGGCGCACGCGCCCGCCGCGATAGCAGCCGTCACAACATCGCCGCGCTCGCCGCGGAGGGCGAGGTCGGCCCGCGCTACCAGTTCGAGACGCCGCTCGGGCGCACCGCGATCTCGGAGCTCGTGCGCGCCGTCGACACCGTGCTCGATCGCAGCGTGATCATCGAGCGCTTCGACGCGAGCGACGACGCCCTTCGCGCGCTCGAGCGGGCCCGCATGCTCGGCCGCGCGCAGTCGCCGTTCGTGCAGCGCGCGCTCGCCCTCGACCGCACGGCGCGCTCGGTCGTGTACGAGAGCCCGGCCGGCACCCCGCTCGATCAAACCGCATCGCCCTACGGCGATGCTGCTCGCGAGGGTCCCCTCGCTCGCGTGCAAACCGCATCGCCCTACGGCGATGCTGCTCGCGAGGGTCCCCTCGCTCGCGTGCAAACCGCATCGCCCTACGGCGAT
>JANXOM010000396.1 GCA_025353585.1 Deltaproteobacteria bacterium | reverse complement strand
CCGATCTC
The DNA here is from genome assembly GCA_025353585.1 of Deltaproteobacteria bacterium. Lineage (GTDB taxonomy): Bacteria > Myxococcota_A > Polyangia > Haliangiales > Haliangiaceae > JABFXX01. Next base: position 7,968 of record JANXOM010000396.1, on the reverse strand, counting down.
GGCGTCGGGCCGCGGCGCCGGGGCGATCGTCGTCGGGGCCGGCCTCCTCGGCGCCGCGTTCGCGGCCGTCACCGGGCTGCCCGGCGCGCGCGGGCTGCTGCTCGTGGTCGCCGCCACGGCGGTGCACGCGGTGGTCGTCGCCGGCGAGGTGCGCGGGACCCCACTGCTCGGCGTGCTCGCGGTCGGCGCCGCGCTGATCCCGGTCGCGATCGTTCGCGCGGCGGCGCCCGAGGCGAGCGGCCGCCGCGCCACCGGGTTCTGCGCCGCGGCCGGGTTGCCGCTGATCGGCGTCGCGCTCGTCGCCGGCGGGGCGAGCTGGCGGCCGCCGGCGCTCGCCGAGGAGACAGGGCCAACGCGCGCGGCCCACGCGCTGGTCGACGAGCTCCCCGCCGGGCCCGGTATCATGATCACGACGCGCGACACGAGCTGGTTCGCGCTCGGGTACGCGGTCGCGCTCGCGGGTGCCCGTCCGGACCTCGCGATCGCGCCGCCGATCGCGCCCGAGCGCGCCGATGTCGTCGCGGTCACGGCGATGCGGCTGCACCAGATCGCCGGCGGGGATGTCGCGGCGGTCGGCCGCCTCGACGTCATGCTCGCTCAGCCGCGCGGACGCGGATTCCAGATGTTGCTCGCGGCCCCGGACGGCTTCATCGAGCTCGTGCCCCCCCCCGCCCACTACGGCCCGACGACGGACGCGGACCCGAGCCGCGACGCGGAGCGCGAGGCGCGGGCCGAGGCCCTCGAGCGCGCGCGGTTCGAGGCCTCGAACGGCCGGCTCGGTCACGCGGCGCGTGCCGTCGGGCTCGCGAATCGGTTCGGCGCGGCTGATCTCGCGATGCTCGCGGGGACGCGCCCGAGCGCCGAGCGTCCCGCCCTGTATGACTTCGTGCCCGGGCTCCGGACTCCGCCCGGCGCGTGGCAACTCGACCTGTTCGGCGACGATCTCGCCTGGGTCGGGGGGCTGGCGCTCCCGGAGCTCCGCGCGAGCGACGCCGCGCCGCGCCGCCTGCACGCGCTGTGGTGCGAGATCCTCGCGAAGAAGATCGGCGCCGATGATGCGCGCATCGCCGCGCTCGGCCCGGAGGCGGTCGCGGCCACGACGGCGATGCTCGCCGAGATGAAGGCCCCGCCGGTCCCGCAGGTCCCGCCGGTCCCGCCGGTCCCGCTGGTCCGACCCTGACCGGCCGTCGTCCGCGGCCATAAAACGCGGGGCCGCCGGACGCCCGACGCCGAAAAAAATACCACCCGTGAGTCGGTGGGGAGACCGACTCACGGGCGGGACCCGCTTGCGGCGGGGGTCAATGGCGTCCTGCCAGCGTGGGTGGAACGCTAGCGCCGGTCGCCGTCTGGAGGCGAGAAGACGTATTGCACGGGTGGGACCAACACCCCGGCGGCGCTGCCGCGCCTGCGAATGCGATCACTTGCCGCTCGCGGCGACGGGCGTGCACCGTGCGCTACGTGACACTTTCCCGCGCGCGATTGCACACCGTGCTCTCGCGCTCGATTTGGGGTTCAGCTTCACGTGTTTTCGGCTAGTTCGCCGTGGCATCGCGGCTGCAACGCCGGTAGGCATGCAGAAGGGCACCCCGACACCGACGAGCTACGGCGATGTCGTCGCCGTGACCGTTCCAAATCCCGACGGTTCGTTCACGCCATCGCGCGAGCAGATCCGCGTCAGCCGCTCAGCCGAAGGTGCGCCCCCGCACACCATGACGGGCGACGAGCGCGCCGTCCTCGCGCAGATCACGGCGTCGCTGTCCATGGAGGGCCATACCGACGTTCAGCACGTCGACATCTTGGTGCAGGGCTCGATCGCGATCCTCCGCGGCACGGTCCCTGGCCCCAGCACGTCGGCGCGGATCGAAGACATCGTTGGCTCGGTGAACGGCGTCACCGAGGTCTGGAACGAGCTCGAGCTCATCCCCACCGACCCGACGCACTGAAGACCACCTCGAATGATCCCGATGTTTCGCCACAACCCGGTCCATGAACTGTTCCGCCGCGCCGCGCGTGGGACGGCCAATGTCATCGGCTCGCCGTACGCCTTCGTACTGGCGGTGCTGATCATCGCCACCTGGGCCCTCACGGGTCCCATGTTTCATTACTCCGATACGTGGCAGCTCGTGATCAACACGGGCACCACGATCGTGACGTTCCTCGTCGTCTTCGCGATCCAGAACACGCAGAACCGTGACTCCAAGGCACTCCACCTAAAGCTCGACGAGCTATTGCGCGCGATCAGCACGGCGCGCACGGGGCTCGTCGATCTCGAGGATATGTCCGACGAGACCATTCAACGCATCGAGCGCGAGTTTCGCGACCTCCGCTGCGACCCGGACGCCCTCGAGCCTGTGGCAGGAGCGGCCAAGTGAGCGCTTCGCCGACTGGCATGCTCGCTGCAATCGACTCGCTCAATCTTCCAGGAGCCAGCCACCATGTTTTCTTGGGCCATTGCATTCTTTCTGGTCGCGCTCGTTGCCGCAATGTTCGGCTTCTTCGGCCTCGCGGCCAGCGCCGCGGGCATCGCCAAGATTATCTTCGTCGTCGCGCTCGTCATGGCAATCGTCAGCTTCGTCGCTGGTCGGCGATCGCCCGCGTAGCGTTCAATCTGGGGCCAGCGGTGTCCCTCTGGTCCTCGGCGGCTGAAAGGTACGAATTGACATGAACGGCAGCATCCTAGTCGTCGACGACGAGGAGGACACGGCGATCCTTCTGCGGGACTCCCTTCGCAAGCGCGGGTTCGAGGTCGAGTACGTCCAGTCCGGGCAAGCGGCCCTGGAGCACCTGCGCACCGCGCAGGTGGACGTGGTCGTCACCGATGTCCAGATGGCCGGCTTGACGGGCATCGAGCTCTGTCAGGAGCTGCGCCAGCGACACCCCGACCTGCTGCCGCTGGTCCTCACCGGACAAGGTGGGCTCGAGACCGCCATCGCGGCGATTCGCGCCGGCGCGTACGACTTCATTACCAAGCCCGTGAAGGTCGACGCGCTCGCGATCGCCGTGGGGCGCGCGATGGAGCACTTGAACCTGCGCCGCGAGGTCAAGCGCTTGCGATCGCACGCGGACCGCGAGGTCCCGATCGACGGTATCGCCGGTAACAGCCCGGCCATCCGCGAGACGGTCGAGCTGATCCGCCGCGTGTCCGACAGCGACGCGACCGTCCTGGTCACCGGCGAGTCCGGTACGGGCAAGGAGCTCGTCGCGCGCGCGTTGCACAACCTGTCCCCGCGGCGCGACCAGCCCTTCGTGGCCGTCAACTGCGCAGCGATGCCGGCGCCGCTCCTCGAGAGCGAGCTGTTCGGCCACGTCCGCGGCGCCTTCACGGACGCGAAGCGCTCGCGCGCCGGTCTCTTCGTGCAGGCGGGCGCCGGCACGATCTTCCTCGACGAGGTCGGCGAGATGCCGATCGAGATGCAGGTCAAGCTCCTGCGCGTATTGCAAGAACGCAAGGTGCGCCCTGTCGGCGGCGACGAGGAGGTGCCGTTCGAGGCGCGCGTTATCACCGCCACGAACCGGGACCTCGAGACCGAGGTCGAGGAGAAGCGGTTCCGCGAGGATCTGTTCTACCGCATCAACGTCGTGGCGATCCCGGTGCCGCCGCTCCGCGCGCGCGCCGGAGATATCCTCTTGCTCGCGCAGTTCTTCCTCAAGCGCATCGCCGGCCGCACCGGCAAGCCCGTCCAGGGCATCTCGGGGCCGGCCGCGCGCCTTCTCATGGACTACGACTGGCCGGGCAACGTCCGCGAGCTCGAGAACTGCATGGAGCGCGCGGTCGCCCTCTGTCGCCTCGACGAGATCACCGTCGACGACCTGCCGGCGAAGATCCAGGAGCACCAGTCGAGCAAGATCGTCATCACCGCGGAGAGCCCGGGCGAGCTGATCACGCTCGACGAGATGGAGCGCAGGTACGTGCGGCAGGTCCTCGCCGCGGTCGGCGGGAACAAGACGCACGCCGCACGCATCCTCGGCATCGACCGCCGCTCGCTCTACCGTCGCCTCGAGGAGCCGAGGACAGACGCGAAGAGCGGCAGCGCCGACCACGCGCACCGCCCGATGGGTGGCGGCGCGAGCGCGGACCACGGCGGCAGCAGCTACGAGTCCTGACCCGCGCGGTCCGTGACATGCCGTGATCGGTCATCCTAGCGGCGTGCGAGTGCTCGTCGTCGACCCCGACCCCGCCGAGCGCGGCCGCGTACGGGCGGCACTGACCCAGAGCGGTTGCGCCGCGTCGATCGCAGAGCGCGCGTCCGTCGGCGAGGCGGTCGCCGCGCTGGCGGCGGGCGGCTTCGACGCCGTTCTCGTGACGGAGCCCCTGGGGTCCGCGCTCGCGTCCGAGCGGCGGCGCGCCGGCGATGCGGTCGCTATCCTGCTCGTGGCCGCGACCGCCGACGCGGCGGTCATCGCGGCCGCCCTGGCCGCGGGCATCACCGACGTGCTGGACGTCAGCGATCGCGCGCCGCACCGGCTCGCGCTGCGCGTGGCGCTCGCCGTCCGGGCCGCGCGGACCGACGCACAGACGGCGCGCGCGACCGCCGGGCGCGATCAGATCTTGTCGATCGTCTCGCATGACCTCCGCGGCCCGCTGCACGCGATCGGGCTCGCGTGCGAGGCGCTGCGAGACGATGTCCCCGAGGGCAGCCGACGGTTTCTCGGCTCGATCGAGCGTGCCGCCGACCGCGCGGAGCGCTTGATCAACGATCTGCTCGAGGCGAACGTGATCGAGAGCGGTCGCCTCGAGCTCGCGCGCGCGGCGGTCGATGCCGCGGCGATCGTGCGCCAGGCGGCCGTGAATCACGCAGACCTCGTGAAGATCGGTGGCAGCGTGATCACGACCTCGCTCCCCGGCGTGGCCATCCCGGTCTACGTCGATCGTGACCGCGTGATGCAGGTGCTCGGCAACCTGATCCAGAACGCGCTCAAGCACGCGAAGGGGACGCCGATCGCGATCGCCGTCGCGGCCGACGCGGGTGTGGCCCGGATCTCGGTCCGCGATGGGGGGCCCGGGGTCTCGGCGGAGGAGCTTTCCCATCTCTTCGACCGCCACTGGGCCGGCCACAAGCGTAAGGGCGGCCTCGGGCTGACCATCGCGCGCGGCATGGTCGCGGCGCATGGTGGCGAATTGATTGCGGCGAGCACCGGCGCCGGGCTGGAGATGTCGTTCACGCTCCCGCTGGTTTCGAGCCCGCGCTGACCCGTCTGGACCGAGCCCATGCGCCCGCCACCTGTGCGCTGGCGCTCAGGCAAGTGCGCGAACTTGCGTACATTCCCGTCGGGAAACGTGTGAGCTACCTTGGTCAATCCAAGATGGCTGTCGTGGTGGAGAACGACATATTGCTCGGCGGGCGGTACCGCCTCGACGAGCTGATCGGCACCGGCGGCATGGGCCGCGTGTACCGCGGGCTCCACACTGGCATCCGCCGGCCGGTCGCGATCAAGATCGTCGAGCCCGAGCACGGGCGCCGGATAGAAGCGATCGCACGCTTCCAGGTCGAGGCGTTCGCGTCGGGACAGCTCGATCATCCGAACATCATCGCGGTCAGCGACTTCGGCACGCTCGACGACGGCTCGATGTTCCTCGTGATGGAGGTCCTCGACGGCGAGTCGCTCGCGGCGCGGCTCGCGCGCGAGACCCGGCTCGCGTGGCCGATCGCGATCGAGATCATGCGCGGCCTGCTCGCAGGGCTGCAGTACGCGCACGACCGCGAGATCGTTCACTGCGACCTCAAGCCCGACAACCTGTTCCTCGCGCACAAGCACGGGTCAGACGTCGTGAAGCTGCTCGACTTCGGGATCGCGCGTGTGTGCGCCGCGCCCGACGACGGGCCGGACGGGATGACGATCGGCACGCCCACGTATCTGTCACCCGAGCAGGCGGTCGGCGCGGCCATCACGGCGGCCAGTGATCTCTACTCGGCGAGCGTGGTGCTGTACGAGATGCTCGTCGGCTATCCGCCGTTCACCGATGTGCACGCGGCGGAACGGCTCGCCGCGCACGTCACGCGCGAGCCGCCCCCGCTCGATCCGGCCCTCGGCATCCCGCCCGCGCTCGCGGCGCTCGTGATGACGGGGCTCGCGAAGTCGCCGAGCGCGCGGTTCGGGAGCGCGACCGAGCTGCAGGAGCGCCTCGACGACGTGCTCCGGGCCGAGGGCCTCGCACCGCCCGCGCCCGTGCGCACGCGGCTGCAGACGAACGGCGTCGGCCTCCTCCCGCGCGCGGCGACGGAGCCTCCGGTGCGCGCGACGACCGAGCCGCCGGTCGATCTCGGCGGCGGCGTCCAGCGAGCGAGGAGCGAACCGCCGCGCGTCACGCTGCTCACGCGGCGCGCGCGCATGGGGCGCTGGGCGCTCGCGGGGGGGCTGGCGCTCGGGCTCGGCGGGGTCGCGCTGTCGGCGACGTCGCGCGGCAGCTCGCCGACGGTGGTGCAGGTGACCGCGCCGGCGATCGTCGCGGTGCAACCGGTCGCGCCGGCGCCGGTGGTCACGGCGCCGCTGGCAATGACCACGCTGCCGAGCGCGGCGCACGTCTCGGCGGTCGTGGCGGGGACGCACGCGGCGGGCGCGACGGATCTGGCCCGCGTGCGCTGGCTCGTCGGGCAGATCGACCTGGCGATCGCCGAGCGCCGGTTCGTCGCGCCGGCCGGACACAACGCGCTCGAGCACCTGATCGAGCTGCGGCGGCTCGACCCCACGAACGACGCCGTCGCGCGGCTCGGCACCGAGGTGGCGAGCGTGCTGGCGCGCGAGGCCACGGCGCACCCGGAGCAATCGGCCACGCTGCTCGCGGCGGCCAAGCAGATCACGACGCCGGCCCGTCCTGCGGCGCCGGTCGCCGCTGCCGTACCGCCTCCGGCGGCCGTCGCCGACGAGCACGCGCGCGATCCGGCCCTCGCGGGCAAGCGCATCGCGGAGGGCGCCGCGGCGCTGGGCGGCGGCCACTACGACGACGCGGAGACCGCGTACAAGCGCGCGCTCGCCGCCGACCACACGAACAGCGCGGCGCTGGCGGGCCTGGCCGAGGTGGCGTTCCAGCGCGGCGACTACGCGCGCTCCGCGCTCTCCGCGAGGGCCGCGGTGACCATGGCGCCCCGCTCCAGCACCAACCGCATGCTGCTGGCCAAGGCGTACTACAAGCTCATGCGCTACGACGACGCGATCGCCCAGTGGCAAGCCGTCCTCTCCGTCGACCCCTCGAACCCCGTCGCGAAGCAGCACATCGCGCTCGCGCGCTCCGCCGCGGGCCGCTGACCCAATTCCCGCTCCTGACAGGGGCCTGGCCCCTTTGTTAGTGGCCGGATACCGGACACGTCCGATGTTGTCAGGGGGAGACGTGGGCCGGCGCGAGGGTGCCGTGCAGGACGCGGATGACGCCGGCGCCGCCGCCGCCCCCGCCTCCGCCATCGCCGGACATCGCGCCCGGAGCGGCGGCCGTCGTCCCGAACGCGCCTGCTCCGCCCTTGCCGCCACCGGCCGCGGGGCCGCCCGCACCGCCCTGGGCCGGTGCGCGAGAGATGTCGCCGGCCCCACCGGGCTGGTCCTTGTTGCCGCCGCCCCCGCCCCCGCCGCCGTTCGCGAAGATGTTCGCGGCGGCCGTCGCGGAGAGCGTCGGCGCGTCGAGGACGAGCATGCCGCCCGCGCCGCCGCCGCCCCCGCCCCCGCCCCCGCTACTGCCGCCGGCGCCCGGGCCGCCGGAGACATCGATGGCGCCCGCGATCGTGAGCTTGGCGGCGACGAGATCGAGCGCCCCGCCGCCGAACCCGCCGAGGCCCGTGGTGCCACTCGCCTTGCCGCCGGCTGTACCGCTGCAGCCGCCGTGGAGGGACTCGGGGATCGCCGCCGCCGGCGCCGCGCTCCCGCCCGCCGCGTTGCCCTTGCCCTGGCCGCCATCGCCGCCGCCGGTGCCGAAGGATCCGCCGGCGCCACCGCCCGCGCCGGCGCCGCTCGCGGTGCCCGGGGTGCCGCCCGCGCCGC
>JANXOM010000380.1 GCA_025353585.1 Deltaproteobacteria bacterium | reverse complement strand
GCGGCCGCGCCCGGTGGCGGCCGTGGGCGCGGCGGTGATCGCGGTGGCGATGGTCGCAGCGACGGCCGAGGCCGCACAGCTGCGGCGGCTCGGCGTGGACGAGCTGGCCGCGAGCGCGGTGGTCGTCGTGCGCGGGCATGTCGTGGCGACGGCGGTCGTGCGTGACCCCGGGCTCGAGACAGACAGCACGGTCGTGATCGACGAGTGCCTCGCGGGCACGTGCCCGGCCGTGCTCGCGGTGCGGCGCCATGGCGGCGAGCAGGGCGATGACGGGCTCGCCGTGGACGGCGAGGCGGAGCTCGCGGCCGGGGACGAGGTGGTGCTGTTCGTGCGCGTCGACCGCCAGCAGCACGCGCGCGTGCTCGGCGGCGTGCAGGGCCTGTGGCGCGTGGAGGATGACGTGGCCGTGCGCGATTTGCGCGGCCACGACCTCGCGACCTCCGCCGGCTGGCGCGCGGGCGAGCGCGAGGTGCTGAGCCTCGACACGCTGCGGCTGGTGCTGCGGCCGCGGTCACGCTGACGGGTCGCGCGCTGACGGTTCGTGCGTTGCTTAGCGCAGAGACGCAGAGGAAGAAGAGGTCTGAGGAGTCGGACGGGATTGGGTTTGGAGCCGGCTGCTCGGAGCGCCAACCCCCTCTTCGCTCGGCTCCTCCGACTTCATCTTCTTCTGCGCCTCCGCGCTAAGCAACGCGTCAACCGTCAACGCGGCCGACACCCGCCGCCGGCGTAAGTGCGCCCACCGCCACGCGCCCGCCCGGCACGCGGCTCGCATCACCGCAGGCGTGGCTCGCTTCACGTGGCTCGTTCTGACGGTGCTCGGCGTCGGCCTCGCGGGGTGCAAGGGCGGCGCGGCGGGCGCGCCCTGCTCGCGCGATAGCGACTGCATCAGCGGCGTCTGCACGCGGCAGTTCGCGTGCACCGCGCTGTACGACGCGGCGGTGGTGTTGATCGACGCGGACAACTCGATCCCGGATCTGCCGCTCGACGCCCCGGAGGCGGGGCTCCCCGGTAAAGATGCCGGCAGCGGGACTGGTCCTGGCAGCGGCTCTGGTTCCGGCAGCGGCTCCGGCTCCGGTTCCGGCAGCGGCTCGGGCTCGGGCTCCGGCATGTGACAACGCGTCCCGCCTTAAACGCTCGCAACCAGCGGTAGAGTCCCGGGATGACTGTCACCGCCGCGACCGCGAAGTGGGCCGAGGAGCTCTTCACGACCTCCATCGTCCCCACGCTCGTCGACTACATCAAGATCCCGAACAAGTCGCCCATGTTCGAGCCCGGCTGGAAGGCCGCCGGCCACATGGACCGCGCCGTCGCGCTTCTCGCGGGCTGGGCGAAGGACCACCTGCCCGCCGGCGCCACGCTCGAGGTCGTCACGCTCGGCGAGCGCACGCCCGTCATCTTCATGGACATCCCCGCCACCGGCGGCCGCACCGGCGACACCGTGATGCTCTACGGCCACCTCGACAAGCAGCCCGAGATGACCGGCTGGCGTGACGGCCTCGGCCCGTGGACGCCCGTCCTCGACGGCGACAAGCTCTACGGCCGCGGCGGCGCCGACGACGGCTACGCGATCTTCGCGACCCTCACCGCGCTCGGCGCGATGGAGCGCGACAAGCTCCCCCACGCGCGCTGCGTCGTGCTCATCGAGGCGTGCGAGGAGAGCGGCAGCGTCGACCTGCCCGCCTACATCGACCACCTCGCGCCGCGGATCGGCGAGCTCTCGCTCGTGGTGTGTCTCGACAGCGGCTGCGCGAACTACGACCAGCTATGGTCGACGACGTCGCTGCGCGGGCTCATCCTCGGCAACCTCGAGGTCTCGCTCCTGCGCGAGGGCGTGCACTCGGGGGACGGCTCGGGCGTGGTGGCGTCGAGCTTCCGCGTGATCCGCCAGCTGCTCGATCGGATCGAGGACAGCCACACGGGCACGATCAAGCTGTCCGAGCTCGCGGTCGCGATCCCGCGCGGACGCGTCCTCCAGGCGGCCCAGGCGGCCGAGGTGATCGGGGACGAGGTCTGGAACAAGTTCCCGTTCCAGGACGGCGTCTCGCCCATCACGAAGGACAACGCGGAGCTGATCCTGAACCGCACGTGGCGGCCGGCGCTCGCGATCACGGGCGCCGATGACCTGCCGCCGATCGCGAACGCGGGCAACGTGATGCGCCCGCGCACGCGGCTCAAGCTGTCGCTGCGGGTGCCGCCGACGTGCGATGCCGCGGCCGCGCTCGCGCACGTCAAGAAAGTGCTCGAGGCCGATCCGCCGTACGGCGCACACGTCACGTTCGAGCCGCACGGCGCCAACACGGGCTGGGACGCGCCAGAGCTGGCGCCGTGGCTCGCGGCCGCGCTCGAGGCGGCATCGGAGAAGCACTTCGGCAAGCCGGCCATGTACATGGGCGAAGGCGGGTCGATCCCGTTCATGGGCATGCTGGGCGCGCGCTTCCCCAAGGCGCAGTTCTGCATCACGGGCGTCCTGGGCCCCGGGTCGAACGCGCACGGACCGAACGAATTCCTGCACATCCCCACGGCGCGCCGGCTCTCGCTCTGCGTCGCGGACGTGCTCGCCGCGCACGCGCAGCAGTAGTCGCCGCGATGCGACCGCGCCGGGCGCGGTGCGACCGCGCCGGGGACGCTGTCAAGTCTGTCAACTCCAGCGATCGCCGGTTCCTCAACGGTTCCGGAGACTTATCCGGGGTCACTGTCATGTTTGTCAACTCTGGCAACCATTTTGTATTTTGGCGTACGTAAATAATTAACACCGCAGCCCCGCGCAAACCGATGCGCTCGCAGAGTTGACAGACTTGACAGCGTCCCCGGGTATGTATATGAAATTATGGGTTTTGTTGGAGAAGTCAGAGTTGACAAACGTGACAGCGACCCCGCGTCAGGGCTGGACGGTGGCGGCGGGCAGGCGGGCTGCGCGGCGGCGGGAGAGGCGGCGCAGCAGGACGCCGCCCGGGATCAGCACCAGCAGCCACGGCAAGGCGGCGACGCCGTGGACCACCAGCCACTCGCCGAGGTCGCCGAGCGCCGCGATGGAGCCGTGGACCGCCTCGGAGGTGCGCGAGCCGAGCGTCGCCGGCGCCGCGGGCACGATCTCGGCGCGCTTCGTCGACAGCGTGACCGTCAGCGTCGACAGCGCGATCTGATCGCTCCACTGTCTGATGTGCCCCTGGTCCGCCTCGATCTCGCCGCGGACCCGCGCCAGCTCGCGCTCCACCGCCAGCACCTGATCGATGTTGCCATTGCGGTCCGTCGCCAGCTCGAGCAGCCGCTTCTCGAGCTGCGTCGCGCTCGCGATCCGCGCCGCCGTGTCGACGTACGTATCCGTGATGTCCGTCGCGTTCGTCGTCTCGCTCGTGACCTCGCCGAGCTCGCGCAGCTGGGGCACCACGCTCGCGAACACGTCCGCCGGGATCCGCAGCACCAGCACCGCGTCGCTCACCGCCGACGCGCGCCGGTTGACCTGCGTCGAGTCCACGTAGCCGCCGATGCGCTCCAGCATCGCGTCGAGCTTCGCTCGCGCCTCCGCGTACGTGGCCACCACCAGCTCCACGTGGCCGGTGCGGATCACCTTGCGCGGATCCGCCGGCCGCGCGCCGCCGAGCCCCGCCTTGCCGCCCTTGTCCGCGGCCCCGGCGCCCGACCCCGCCGACGTCGCGGCGACCGCCGCCTCCTGGGCCCGCGAGTCCCCGATCTCCGCGGACTTGCTGCAGCCGGTGAACGCGAGCGCGGTGACGAGCACGGCAGCGATGGCTTTCATGTCCATCCCAACGCCCGAGCCCGGCACGCGCGTCGCACTCTCTCGTCGCGAGTTGTCGCGAGGTCACGACAAGCTTGTCGCCACCCGCGCCCGCCGCTCGCGCGCCGTCGCGGCCAGCGCCCCCGCCACGAACAGCCCCAGCCCCGACGTCAAGTACCAGACCGCGTGCGGCCCGACGCGGTCCCAGAGCAGCGTCCCCAGCCGAGGCCCGACCAGCGCGCCCGCGCCCCACGTCATCACGAACGCGCCCTGGTACCGCCCGCGCGCGTCCGCCGGCGCCATCGCGGCCACGAGCGCCGAGCGCGTCGGCGATTCGAGGATCTCCGCGAGCGTCCAGATCGTGACGGCCGCCATGTGCGCGACGAGGAGCGTCGCGAGCCCGTGCACGAACATGCCCACGGCGTACAGCAGCGCCGACACCACGAGCACCCGGTCCGCGTCGAACCGCGCGATCCACGTCGTCATGTACGGCTGCACCACGATGATCACCACGCCGTTGACGCCGAGCACCGCGCCGTACGCCGCCGGCGAGAACCCCTGCGACGTCATGTGCGCCGACAGCGCCGCGCCGCTCTGCATCGGCACGAGCACGAGCAGGAAGTTGATCCCGACGAACGTCGCGAACACGCGGTCCCGCCACCACGGCCGTGACGGCACCTCCTCCGCGGCCCCCGGCTCGCGCACCACGCGCGCCGGCTTCGTCTCCGGCACCGCGATCGCGATCAGCACGCCGAACGCCGCCATCGTCGCCGCGTCGGCGAAGAACAGGATGTGAAAGTCGTACTTCGCGATGAGGCCGCCCGTCGCCGCCGCGAACGCCCAGCCGAGGTTGACCGCCCAGTACAGGAGCCCGTACGCGCCGAGCCGGTCGCGCTCGGGGATCACGTCGGACACGAACGCCGCCACCGCCGGCCGGTAGAGCTCCCCCACGAACCCGAGCACGCCGACGGTCAGCGTGATCGCCGCGAGATCGTGCAGCGTCCCGAGCACGGACATGACGATCGCGCCCGCGAACAGCGACAGCAGCATCGTGAACCGTCGCCCCACGCGGTCCGAGAGCTGCCCGCCCGCGATCGACGCGAGCACCTGGCCTGCGCCGAACGCCGAGACCGCCGCGCCCGCGTCTGTCACCGAGACGCCGCGCTCCGTCGTCAGGTAGATCGTCAGGAGCGGGACCACGAACCCGCCGAGCCGGTTGATCAGCGTCCCCCACCACACGATCCAGTAGGCGCGCGGCGCGGTCGCGGCGACCGCCCTGAACCTCGCGCGTAGCGACATGGCCGCGCATGGTAGCCCAGGCTCGGCGTGACTTAGCGCGTGGCGACGTCGGCGTACGTCCCCGCGCACAGCAACGCGAACAGCAGGAGCGCGACGAGCGCTGCGATCCGCGGGACCGGGTGCGCCCGCGCGAGGTCCATGAACACCGCCACGATCAGCCCCGCCTTCACCGCCGCGATCGGCAGGGCGTAGCCCGCCGGCACGACGAGCCAGCTCGCGAGCGCGAGGGCCATCAGCAGCGCGTAGGTGATCGCGAGGCGCGTCATGACAGGAGGTAGAACAGCGGCCAGAGGACCACCCACACGAGGTCCACGAAGTGCCAGTAGATCCCCACGCACTCCGTGACCGCCGGATCCTCGCGGCGCCGCGCCCACGCCACCATCGCGAGCCCCGCCACCAGGTGCAGCGCGTGGAGCCCCGTCATCGCGTAGTAGAGCGTCACGAACAGCGCCGTCCCCGGCGTGTGTGGCCCCGCGTAGTGCGCGCCCGGGACGAGCCCGTCGCCGATGTGGATCGCCCACTCCGCGCCCTTGAGCCCGAGGAACACGCCGCCGAGGCCGAGCACGCCCACGAGCCAGCGGCGCGCGGCCCGCGGCCCGGCCTGGATCGCGGCCGCCATCGCGAAGCTCGACGTCAGCAGCACGAGCGTGTTCGTGCCGCCGAGCCAGCCGACAGCGAGCCCGACGCCCTCGGCGAACCCGCGCGGGTACTCCGCCCGGTAGCCGGCGTACAGCGCGAATAGTCCCGCGAACAGCAACCCCTCGCTCGCCACGACGAGCCACACCGTGATCCGGAGCGCGTGCGCGCGCCCGCTGATCATGGGACCTCGTCCTCGTAGCTATACGCATCGCGCTCCCACACCGGCGGCGCGGAGAACGCGACCGCGGGCGGCGGCGACGGCGTGCGCCACTCGAAGCCGCGCGACTGCCACGGGTCATCGCCGCTCGGCGGCCCGCGCCGCAGCGCGACGCCCAGGTACACGAGCGTCGTCCCGAGGCCGAGCGCGAGGAGCCCCGCGCCGCACGTCGACGCCACGTGGAGCCATTGCCATTCCTCGGGGTACGCGTAGTACCGCCGCGGCATGCCCGCGTTGCCGAGCAGGAACTGCGGCAGGAACGTACCCACGAAGCCGAGGGCGACGGCCACCGCCGCCCGCCGCGCCCAGACCTCGCTGTAGCGGCGGCCGGTGAGCTTCGGGAACCAGTAATGCAACGCCGCGAGGTACGCCGTCAGCGTGGCCCCCACCATGATGAAGTGAAAGTGCGCGACGATGAAGTACGTGTCGTGCCAGTGCACGTCGAGCGAGCTCGTCGCCACGGCCACGCCCGTCATCCCGCCGAACAGGAACAGGAACAGGAACGTGAACACGTAGAGCACCGGCGCGGCGAGGACGACCCGCCCGCGATAGAAGGTGATGACCCACGCGAACATCTTGATTGCCGAGAACACGGCCACGAACATCGAGAGCGCGCCGAACATGCCGGTGTCGAACATCGACATCCCGGCGACGAACATGTGGTGTCCCCACGTGAAGAACCCCACGAGGGCGATGCCGATCGTCGCCACCACGATCCCGCCGTAGCTCGCCGGGCGGTTGTGGGCGAAGGTCGACACGACCTCGCTGACGACACCCATGGCCGGCAACACCATGATGTAGACGGCCGGGTGCGAATAGAACCAGAACAGATGCTGGAACAGCACGGGGTCGCCGCCCGCCGCGGGATCGAAGAGGCCCAGGTGCCAGACGTGGTCCGCGCCGACGAGCGCGAGCGAGAGGCCGAGCACCGGCGTCGCGAGCACGAGGATGATCGACGTCGCGTAGATCGTCCAGACGAACAGCGGCAGCTTCATCCACGGCACGCTGGGCGCGCGCCGCGTGTGAACGGTGACGATGAAGTTCAGGCCTGTCATGACGCTCGAGATCCCGAGGACGAACACGCCGACGCAGACGACCGCGACCGCCGTCGGCGTGGTCGTGCTGTACGGCGTGTAGAACGTCCACCCCGTGTCCACGCCGCCGCCGATCAGCGCCGCGAGCGTGATGCACGCGCCGGTCGCGTAGACCCAGAAGCTCGCGCGATTGAGCCGCGGGAACGCGAGCTCGTTCGCGCCGATCATCAGCGGCACGAGGAAGTTGCCGAACACGCCCGGGATCGCCGGGATCATGAACATCCACACCATCACGATGCCGTGATGCGTGAACAGCTTGTCGTACGCGTGCGCGCCCACGATGCCGTGGTCCGGCACCACGAGCTCGACGCGCAGGATCAACGCGAACGTGCCCCCGAGCATCAGGGCGAGCGCCGTGCCGACGAAGAACAAGATCGCGATGCGCTTGTGGTCGGTGGTCGCGAGCCAGGTGCGCACGCCGCGCGGCTCGGTCCAGAAGGACGGCGGCGGGGCGGTGGGCTCGCTCACGGGCGCGCCTCCCGGATGTACTCGACGAGCGCGGCCGTGTCGGCCGCCGAGAGCTGACCGAGGTACGACGGCATCGTCGCCGCGTAGCCAGCGTGGACCTTCGCCGCCGGGTCCATCAGCGACTCGGTGAGGTACGCGGCGTCGGCGATGGCCGTGCTGCCATCGGCGAGCGGGACCGGGCGGCCGTAGATCCCGAGGAGCGGCGGCGCGACGGCGCGCACGTCGTGACAGCGGAGGCAGCCGCGCTCGTGGGCGAGCCGGGCGCCGGCGCGGGCGAGGTCTGGAGCGTCATGGGCGACGAGCCAGCGCGCGTAGTCCGCCGCCGGCAGCGCGATCACGCGGCCGCGCATGCGCGAGTGTCCGGCGCCGCAGTACTCGGCGCACAGGATGTCGTACGTCCCGGCCTCCGTCGCCGTGAACGCGAGGGACGTCATGCGGCCCGGGACCGCGTCCTGCTTGAGGCGAAACGCGGGCACGTAGAAGCTGTGGATCACGTCGCGCGACGTGAGCAGGAGCTCCACGGGCTGGCCGACCGGCACGCGCAGCTCGTCCTCCGCGGCGGTGCCGTCGGGGTAGACGAAGCTCCACATCCACTGCTTCGCGACGACGTAGACCTCCAGGGCGTTCGGGCCGGGTGTCCGCATCGCGCGCAGCTGGGCAAATCCGCCGATCCACAGCGTCACGAACACCGCGAGCGTGACGGCGGCCAGCCCGACCTCGAACCGGCGACTGCGGGCGCCCGGGCGGACGCGCGCGTGACCCGGCCGGTCGCGGAAGCGCACCACGAACCAGCCGAGCAGCCCGAACAGCACGAGCGCGACCGCGAGCGCGCAGCCGAGGACGACGTAGTGCAGGTGGTCGAGGCCCGCGGCGGCCGACGACGCGCGGGGCGGGAGCATCAGCGCGCGGCGCAGGAGGTCATCCACGGCGACGCCTCCGGCGTTCCCACACGAGGAGCCCGATGACGGTCGAGGCGAGCCCGAGGAACACGGCGCCCGCGCCCAGGCGGAAGAACAGCTGGATGCGCGCGCCGTGGCGGCGCAGCGCGGGATCGAAGTGAAAGCAGGCGACGAGGTCGCGCGCTGCGGACGGCGTCAGCTCGCCGCGACCGGCGCGGGTGATCGCGGCGTCGAGCGCGGGGAACTGCACGCCGCGGAGGTACTCGGCGACGCGGCCAGCGGGCGTGAGCACGAAGATCGCGGCCGGATGCGCGTACTGCTCGGTGCGCGGATCCCACGCGTAATGAAAGCCGAGCGCGTCGGCGACGGCGTGGATGTTCGCGTCCGTGCCGACGAGGTACGGCCAGGCCGCGCGATCGCCGGGCCGGCCGATGCGCTCGAGCAGCGTGGCCTGGCGGCGGGCCGCCTCGTCCGGCGTCTCGCGCGGATCGAGGCTGACGACGATCGGCGTGTAGTCGCGGCCGGGGACGAGCGGGCCGGCCGCGAGCGCGTCGCCCGTCGCGTGGAGGACGACGCTGCACAGCATCGCGCAGCGGGCGTAGGCGAGCACGAGCACGATCGGCTTCGTGCCCGCGTACTGCGCGAGCGTGACCGCCGCGCCGCTGGAGTCGACGAACGGCGTGGCCAGCGGGAGCGGCGCGCCGACGTGTTCGTCGAGTCCGATCGCCGGCTGGCCCGAGCTCGCACGATCGAGGTCGGGCGCGTCCGAGCCCAGCAGCGCGGCGAGCGTGAGGATGGCGGCCGTCATCGCAACGGCTCCGCGAGGTACGCGTCGATGGCGTCCGCGAGCGGCTGGCGGGCCCGGCCCGCGGCGCGATCGCTCCACTCCCACTGCCCGCGGCGGGCGCGCTGCGTGGCCCGCTCCTGCTCGTCCGCCAGCGGCCGTGAGAACGGATCCGCCGGCGGCGACGCGAGGTGCGGCGACTCCGTCACGCGCGCTTCGCCCTGGCGCGGCGCGACGCCGAGCACGATCGCCGCCGTGATCACCGTCAGCGCCGCCATCGCAGCCACGAGGAGCGCGGAGCGGCCCCCCGGCAGGCCATCCGGCGCGCGCTCGCCCTCGAGCTCCTGCGGATCCGGCCCGCTCACGTGGGCGTCCTGTACGCGAGCCCCGTCGCGAGGTACGGGTCCCCGACGGGGACGATGGCCTGCCCGCGCACGCGCCAGGCCGTCGCGGCGACGGTGAGGCCGCCGACCGCCGCGAGCGCCGCGAGGTCGATCCAGCCCGGCCCGACGTCCCCGCCGAGCGACGGGACGACGAGCCACCAGACGTCCACGACATGGGCCACGAGGAGCGCGCCGGCGATCGCGCCGACGTACCGCGGGCGGTGCTTCGCGCGGCGGGCGAGGAGGAGCGGCAGCGGGAGCCCCAGGTGCAGCACGACGAGCACCGCCGTCACCACGCGCACGGCGCCGTGCCCGCGCGCCGCGTAGAACGTGACCTCCTCGGGCAGATCCGCGATCTGGATCAAGAACGCCTGGAAGTACGCGAGGTAGCCCCACAGCGCGACGAACGCGAGCAGCAGCCGGCCGAGCGCCGAGAAGTGACTACCGACGAGCGGCAGCGCGCCCCGGGCCTGCGCCCGCGCCGCGAGGAGGATCACGATCGCGAGCCCGCTGCCGAGCGCGCCCGTCGTGACGTAGAGGCCGTACGCCGAGGACCACCACGTCGGGTCGAGCGACATCAGCGCATCCACGGCGGCGAACGTGAGCGCGAGGCCGACCGGCGCCAGCAGCGCGGACGCGACGCCGCGCTCGCGATCCAGCGCGTCCGTGTTGGCGGTGGCTGGCACCGCCGGGGCCGCGTCGCGCCGGCGGCCCCACGCCCGGAACAGCTCCGCGGCGCCGATCCAGACGACGAAGTAGACCGCCGCGCGACCGGCCGCGAACGCCGGATCCAGCCACGCCCGCCGCGGGGCGATGACGGCCGCCAGCGCCGGCGCCGGCTCGATCCACGGCCAGACGAACCGGGCACCCACGACGAGCGGCACCGCGAGCACGAGCAGCGGCACGAGCGCGGCCGCGACAGCCTCGCACAGCCGGCGCACGGTCGCGGGCCAGCGCGCGTTCGCGGCGTAGCCGATCAGCAGCACGGCGAGCCCGCCGACTGCGGCGATCACGGCCGCCGCCCAGGCCGCCAGATACGCGAGGAGCGCGCGGCGCGGATCCTGGGCCACGCCGACGGCGAACACGGCCGCGCCGACCCCGCCGAGCACGCCCGCCACGCGGATCACGCGGGCGCCGTCGAACACGCGTGCCGCCGTCACTTCAGCCATCGCTCCGCCTCCGCGCGCCGGGCCGCCGGGAGGTCCCCGACGACGACCTCGCGCCGCTGCAGCGCACGGACGAACTGCACGACGGCGAAGCGGTCGGCCGCCGGCAGCACGTCCGCGAGCGCCGGCATCGCGCCGTAGCCCGAGTCGATCGTCCTGGCGATCCGCGCATCCGCGAACGCCACGGCGGCGGCGTCGACCAGCGAGCGCGGCTTCCGGCCGACCATCGCGCGTGCCACGACGCTGTCGCCATCGCCGAGCAGGCCGTGGCACGCCGCGCACACGCGGTCGTAGCGATCTTCCCCGCGCTCGAGCCGCTCGCGCGTCATGACCGGCGGCGCGCGATCGTCGTCCGCGCCGAGCGTCACCGCGCCGGCCGGCGCCTCCATCGCGGGCTTCTCCGCGCGGTCCTGCATGCGATGCAACGCGCCATCGCACCCGGCGCCGAGCGCGATGATCACGGCGGCCACGCCCGCGAGCCACCAGCGCAACGGGCTCACGGCTGGCCTCCGAAGTCGTGCGCGCCAGCGCCGAGGACCTCGCGCGCCGCCGCGATCGCCGGATCCCGGACATCCACCGCGAGCCAGAACCCGGCGCGCGTGGCGGACGTGAACCCCGGCACCTCGAACACCGGCGCCCACAGCCGCACGAGCGCCGCTCGCCACAGGACGCCCGCGACCACGCAGAGCCCCGCACCGAGGAACGCCATCTCGATGGTGATCGGCACGAACGGCAGCACCATGTGCGGCGGCCGGCCGCCCGCGTCGATCGGATAGAGATAGGCGTCGAGGAGCCACTGCAGCGCGTACGCCCCCACGCCGCCGCCGAGCGCGCCGACCGCGGCCAGGACCGCGAGCCGCGAGCGCGGCGCGCCGATCACCTCGTCGAGCTCCTCGACGTGATACGGCGTGTACGCCTCGATCCGCGTGACCCCGCTCGCCCGCAGCGCGCGCGCCGCCGCGAGCAGCGCCGCCTCGTCCGGGAGCTCCGCGACCACGCCGCGCACCACCGCGTCACCGGCCGGCGTCATCCGCGCGCCTCCTGCTCCGCGAGCTCCGTGACCGGGATGAACGGCAGGAGCCGCAGGGCCCCGAGGAACAGGAACGCGAAGAAGCCGAACGTCCCCGCGAAGATGCCGAGGTCGACCCACGTCGGGCTGTAGTCGCCCCAGGTGCTCGGCAGGAAGTCGCGCTCGAGCGAGCGCACGATGATGACGTAGCGCTCGGCCCACATCCCGACCGTCACGAACATCGCGATCGCGAACAGCGCGCGCGGGCGGCGCCGGATCGCCCGCGCCCACAGGAGCTGCGGCACGACGACGTTGCACGCGATCATCACCCACCAGATGACCGTCTCGGGGCGCGAGACCGTCACGAGGTAGCGCTCCTCCGGTGACCCCGCGTACCAGCTCGTGAACGCCTCGATCAGGTAGCCGTACGCGACGACGCTGCCCGTGACGAGCATCAGCTTGGCGCAGTTCTCGAGGTGCCGCCGCGTGATGACGTCCTCGAGCCCGAAGAACACCCGGACGGGGATGATGAGGATCAGCGCCATCGCGAACCCGCCGAAGATCGCGCCCGCGACGAAGAACGCGGGCATCAGCGTCGAGTGCCAGCCCGTGACGTTCCCGATGGCGAAGTCGGAGGCCACGATGCTGTGCACCGAGACCACGAGCGGCGTGGCGATGCCGGCGAGCATGAGATACGCGACCTTCCACCGCCGCCAGCCGCTCGCGCTCCCTCGCCAGCCGAGCGCGAGGAGCCCGTAGGTCTTCTGCTTCCAGCGCGGCGCGGCGTGATCGCGGAGCGCCGCGAAGTCCGGAACGAGCCCGAGGAACCAGAACAGGAGGGAGACCAGCAGGTACGTCGTGACCGCCGCGGCGTCCCAGGGCAGCGCGCTCTT
The DNA here is from genome assembly GCA_025353585.1 of Deltaproteobacteria bacterium. Taxonomy (GTDB): domain Bacteria; phylum Myxococcota_A; class Polyangia; order Haliangiales; family Haliangiaceae; genus JABFXX01. The sequence goes on along the minus strand of JANXOM010000380.1, from coordinate 1,734 downwards.
CGTCTGCGGATAGACGCCCATCGCGGCGGGATACGGGAAGAGCCAGTACGCGAACCACGGGCGGCCGAGGTGCAGGAGCGGGAAGAGGCCCGCCTGGACGACGGCGAACAGCGTCATCGTCTCGGTGATCCGGCTGATCGACGTGCGCCACTTCTGCTCGAGCAGGTAGAGGATCGCGGAGATGAACGTGCCGGCGTGGCCGATGCCGATCCAGAAGACGAAGTTGATGATGCCGAACGCCCACGCGGCGGGGATCGTGTTGCCCCACACGCCGATGCCGGTCGCGACCGTGTACGCGACGAGCGCGGCGAGCCCGAGGGTCAGCGCGCCGGCGACGAGGAACGCCGTCCACCACAGGCGCAAGCGCACGATCTTCTGCCGCGCGAACAGCGAGTCGCGGAACGCGCCGAGGTCGCCGCGGTCGCCGCGGTCGCCGCGGTCGACGAGCGCCTTGCTCACGCGTCCTCCGCCGGGTTCGTCACGCGCAGGAGGTGCTGCGTGCGGGGGCGCGTGCCGAGGTGGTGCAAGAGCTCGTAGCGCCGTGGGTCGACGCGGCGAACGGCGAGCGGGCCGTCGTGGGCGAGCGCGCCGAACGCGATCGCGGTCGTCGGGCACGCGGCCTGGCACGCCGTCACGACCTCGCCCGGCCGGATCGCGCGGTGCTCGACGAGCGCGACGTGCTCGGCGCCGCGGATCCGCTGCACGCAATAGGTGCACTTCTCCATGACGCCTCGCGAGCGCACGGTGACGTCGGGGTTGTGCTGGAGCGCGCGCGTGGTCGTCGGGCGCTCGAACGAGAACCAGTTGAACCGCCGCACCTTGTAGGGGCAGTTGTTCGAGCAGAAGCGCGTGCCGACGCAGCGGTTGTAGACCTGCTCGTTGAGCCCGTCGGGTGAGTGCAGCGTGGCGCCGACGGGACAGACGTACTCGCAGGGCGCGTGCTCGCAATGCATGCACGGGACCGGCTGGTGGACGTACGTCCCGGCGAGATCCGGGTCGACGTACGTGTCGATGCGCAGCCAGTGCATGCGCCGGCCGCGCGCCGCGTGCTCCGGGCCGACGGTCGGGGTGTTGTTCTCGGCCTGGCACGCGACGACGCACGCGTTACAGCCGGTGCAGAGCGACGTGTCGATGGACATCGCCCATTGCAGGCCGTCGGGCGTCTTGTCCGCGAGGAGCGAGGGCGAGGCGCCGCGAAACGCGCGCGCCAGGTCAGGGTCGCGGCGGAGCGCCGCGAGGGTGGCGACCGGCGCGACCGCGCGGTCGTGCTGCGCGAGCGTGAGCTGGGATCGGATCACGGGCGCCGAGCCGCCGGCCGCGCGGACGCGGGCGGACAGGAGCAAGCCATCGCCGGGCGCGCGGAGCGCGAAGCCATCGCCGCCGAGGCCGTCTGCGATCGGGAGCCCCGGGACGGCGCGGCCGTAGCCGAGCTCGACCGTGATCGTCCTCGAGGCGTGCCCGACGACGACCAGCGCCGGCAGCACGAGGGCGCCGGCCGCGGTCGCGATCTCGACGCGGTCGCCATCGCCCACGCCGAGGGCAGAGGCGGTCTCCGCGTCGAGGAGCGCCGCGTTGCCCCACATCTGCGTGGTGATCGGGTGCGGCAGCTCCTGGAGCCAGCCGTTGCCGGCGTAGCGGCCGTCGTGCACGGGCGAGGGCGCGAGGGCGACCTCGTACGCGGGCGCGTCGGTGGCCAGCGCGGCGGCGAGCGCGGCGTGGAGCGCGGCGGGCGGC
>JANXOM010000166.1 GCA_025353585.1 Deltaproteobacteria bacterium | reverse complement strand
CCGCGCGCCTGGGCGACCGCGACGTGCTCGGCGAGATCCTCGCCCGCGCCCAGGCGGCCGAGCGCTCGCCGTGGGCCGCCGCGAGCATCGCGCTCCGGCGCGCGCGCCTCGTCGGCAGCGACGACCCGGCCCGCGCCGAGTCGATCCTCCGCGAGGCGCCGCTCGCCATCGACGATCCGCGCCGCACCGCCGCGCTCGTGATGGCGGCCGCGCGCCGCAAGGAGCCCGCCGATGTCGCCGCCGCTCTCGAGGAGCGCGCCGGCATGCTCGGCGAGAAGGGCAACGCGACCGAGGTCGCCGCGCTGCGCCTCCGCGCCGCCCAGCTCGCGCTCGACGCCGGCGATGCCGCCCGCGCCACCACGCTGCTCGGCCAGGTCGAGCGCGCGCTGCCGGGCCTCGGCGTCGTGCCGGATCTCCTCGCGGCCGCGCGCCGCCGCGCCGGTGATCGGCCAAGCGTGGCCACCTCCGCGCCGACCTCCACGCCCGTCGGGGCCGCCGCCGGGGATGCGTTCGCGCGCCTCCTGCGCGACGGCGACCTCGCGCTCTCGCACGGCGATGGCCACGCCGCGCTCGCGCTCTACCAGCGCGCTCTCGAGCTGCGCCCGGGCGATCCGCTCGCCGCCGTCCCGCTCGTCCGCGCCGCCACGTCGCTGCGCGAGCCGGCTCCGATCACCGCGCTCGCGCTCGCCCAGCTGCGCGCCGCCGAGGGCGCCGGTGACAATGCCGGGAAGGCCGATGCCTACGAGCTCCTCGCGCTCATCGATCACGAGCTGCGCAGCGACGTCGCGTCCGCGCAGATCGCGCTCGAGAGCGCCGCCCAGGCCGACCCGACGCGCATCGATCTGATGCACCGCCTCGAGCGCCACTACGCCGCGCAAGGGGACGACAAGCTCGGCGAGCTCCTGCGCCTGCGCCGCGCCGAGCTCGATGCGCTCGCCACGCTGAACACCGCGACCGGCGGCGGGACCGCCACGTACGCGCTCGACCGCGCCGCGATCACCGTCAACCTCGCCGCGCTCGCCACCCGCGACCGCCGCCCCGACGCCGAGGTCGCCGAGCTCTACCGCGCCGCGCTCGCGGCCGATCCCCGCCACCGCCTCGCGCTCCTACACCTCGAGTCGATGACCCGCCGCGCGGGCGCCTCCGCCGAGCTCGCTGATATCGAGGAGCGCATCGCGGGCTACTTCGAGGGCGACCCGCGTAGCCAGGCCGCGTTCTGGACGCGCGCCGGCGAGACGCTCGCCGAGCTCGGGCAGATCGACGCCGCCGTGCAGCGCTTCACGAAGGCCGACGCCGCCGCGCCCGGCAGCGAGTTCGCGCTCGAGGGCTGGCGCCACGCCGCGCTCAAGGGCCAGCTCTGGGTCGACGTCGCCGAGGCGGCCACGCGCCAGGCCTCCGCGCCGCGCACCACGGCCCCCGAGCGGGCGGCGCTGCACCACCTCGCCGGCGTCGCGATGATGGACAAGGCGCTCGCGGGCGAGCAGGCGATGGCCTCGTTCCGCCGCGCGCTCGCCGCCGAGCCGAAGCACAAGGACGCGTTCCTGCGCCTGCGCATCCTCCTCGAGGAGGACGCCAATCACGACGATCTCGCCACGCTCCTCGCGCAGCGCCTCGCCGTCGAGGACGTCCCGCGCGCGCAGGTCGAGCTGCACCGCGCGCTCGCCGAGCTCCATCGCAACTTCCTCTCCGATCGCGACACCGCGAAGGAGCACTACCGCGCGATCCTCGCGTTCGATCCGAACGACCTGCGCGCGTACTCGGCGATCGCTGACATCGCGTGGGAGCAGGGCGCCTGGCAGGACGCCGCGGATGCCCTCGTCGCCCGGGCGCGGCTCGAGCGCGAGCCCGAGATCCTCAAGACCCTGTGCTATCGGCTCGGCCTCATCTACGCCGACCGCCTGGTCGACGTCCCGATGGCGCTGATGGCGTTCCAGCGCGCGCTCAGCTTCGCGCCCGACGACGAGAACACGCTCATCCGCCTCGCCGACCTCGCCACGCAAGCCGGCGAGTGGAAGCTCGCGCTCGGGGCGTGCGAGCGCCTCGTCAAGGGCGAGGGCGACCCGGACCGCCGCGCGATGCACCTCCACCGCGTCGCGCGCATCTTCCGCGAGGGCTTCGGCGACCTGAAGCGCGCCGAGCGCGCGCTGAACCTCGCGCTCGATATCGCGCCCACGAACGACGACGCCCTCACGGCGCTCGTGCAGTTCTATCGCGACGCGGGCGACCTGCAGTCCGTCCGCGTGCACCTCAACCGCGTCGCCGGCACGATGCGCGCGCGGTTCGACAAGGACGCGAAGGACGGCGTCGCCTGCCGCGTCATCTCGCGCGCCATGTTCGCGCGCGGCGCGGCGGGCGTCGGCGGCTCGCTCGCCATCGCCCGCTCGGCGGCCGAGCTGGCCGAGCTCCTCGGCGCGGGCGGCGAGCCCGAGACCCGGATCCTCGCCGAGGCGCCCCACGGCAAGCCCGAGAACCTCCTGCGCCCCGAGGCCGACGAGGTCCTGTTCCCGCGCGGCGTCCCGCAGTCGCTGCGGCAGATGTTCCAGATCCTCGGCGACAAGGTCGGCAAGCACGTCGGTACCGGCATCCAGCCGTACGGCGTCACGCGCGGCGACCGCCTCCGCGCGCGCGACAGCGAGGTCGCGGCCGCGGCCCAGGACGTGGCCACGGCCCTTGGCTTCGGCGAGGTCGACATTTTTGTCTCGGCGAAGCAGCCGTACGTGATGGTCGCCGAGCCGACGAGCCCCGTCTCGCTCGTCATCGGCCAGGCGATCGCGCAGGGCACGTTCGGCGGCGCGGGTCCGGGCAAGGCGGGCGTCCGCTTCGCGGCCGGTGCCGCGCTCAAGCTCGCGCAGTCCGCGCTCGCGATCCCGGCGCGCATGGCGCCGGATGACCTCGGCGTGCTCGTCATCGCGCTCCTGCGCCTCTATCAGCCGGAGTTCCCGACGCTCTCCGTGGACGCCGAGGCCGTCGCCACGCAGATGCAGAAGCTCCGCCGGCTCATCCCGACCGGCACCTTCAACGAGCTGCGCCCGTTCGCCCTCGCGATCGATCCGGCGCAGCTCGGGTATCGCGAGCTCGCCGCCGGCCTCCGCGTCGCCGGCCTCCGCGCCGGCCTCGTCGCCTCCGGGTCACTCCTGGCGGGCCTCGGGCTCATCGCGGCCCAGGCCGGAACCGACCTGGTCGCCACCGTCACCGACCCGGTCGCCGCCGGCCTGATCCAGTTCGCCATCGGCGAAGATCACGCCGTCGTGACGGGCTGAAGCACGGTCTCAGACCTGGCCAGGTCCTTGCTCTTGTCTCGCTCGCGCCGACGACGGTTGTCGGCCACCCGAGGAAGTCATGCGGATCCAGCCACTCCTGACCGTCGTCCTGACTTGCCTGGCTACCGCAGTAGCCTGCGGCCCGACAACGCCGCCCGAGCTGAGCGGCCTCGGCGACCAGGTCGCCCAGGTCGGGACCGAGCTGAAGATCACACTCGCGGGCACGACCCACGACGGCTCGCGGCTCGCGTACTCGTACGCGGCGGCCGACCTGACCGACGTGGATGGCAACGCGGACATCACGGTCTCGCCGGACGGCACGGGCGAGTTCCGCTGGACCCCGCTCGCCGCGGACGTCGGCGTCCATCCGTTCGACTTCACGGCGGCGACTGGCGGCGCCACCACCACCGTCACGATCAACATCGATGTCCGCTCGGCGATCGGCGCCGCGACCGCGCCGGTGTTCCGCCAGCCGCTCGGGACCGGCACCACGATCGACATGACGGCCCAGCCGTGCGTGGACGTCGACATCGTGGTCGACGACCAGGACACCGCCAACATCACGATCGCGCAGGAAGAGCCGCTGATCGATGGCGGCGAGCTGACGCCCGAGGGCGGCACGATGGCCAAGTGGCACTGGTGCCCGACCAAGGACCAGCAGGCGGAGAGCCGCTACACGCTCGTCCTGTCGGCCGACGACCGCGACAACCCGAAGACGATCAAGAACTACCTCGTCGTCCTTCGCGGCGCGGGCGCCGGTCAGTCGTGCCCGGGCGCGGCGCCGGTCATCGCCCACCAGGCCGCGGACCAGACGACGAACCTCGACATCGACCTCGTCGCCGAGGTCACCGACGACAAGGGCATCAAGGACGCGCCGCTCCTCTACTATTCGCTCACCGACCCGGGCCCGACGCCGAGCCTCGCGGCCATGACGCAGCTGACCACGGTCAAGGACAGCGGCGACGCGCAGGACGGCCTGTGGGACGCGTTCGTGCCGAGCCCCGTCGCGGGGATGACGCCCGGCTCGTCGGTGACGTTGTACTACGTGTTCGTCGCCGACGATGACGACGACACGATGGGCAACTGTGACCACACGACGACCTCGCCGGTCTACGCGGCCACGATCACGGCCGGCGGCACGCTCGTCGCCGGCCTGTGCGAGACGTGCTCGGACGACGCGCAGTGCGGCGCGGGCAACGAGTGCGTGGCCATCGGCAACGCGGGGGAGAGCTTCTGCCTCGCCGCGTGCGGCGGCGGCTGCGCGGTCGGCTACACGTGCTCGGCCGGCAACATCTTCTCGATCGATGGCGTCTCGGCACCGCAGTGCGTGCCGCAGAGCGGCTCGTGCGCGGCCCCGACGGGCCCGTGCGCCGACGACACGTTCGAGGAGAACGACTCGCGGACCGAGGCGTCGCACAACCCGGTGCTCGCGCCGGACACGTACGACCTCGTGAGCTGCCCGAGCGCGACGGGGCCCAACGGGGACGACGACTGGTTCAAGATCGTGGTCAGCGGCGACTCGCGCGTCGACCTGCAGCTGTCCGGTGACGGCGCGACGGATGTCGACCTGCACCTCTATCGCGCCGATGGGACGGTGGTGACCGCGTCCACCAGCACCGGCGGGGACGAGGAGATCAACACCTGCCTCAAGGGCGCGACCTACTACGTCAAGGTGAACGCGTATGGCCACGCGCGCAGCGAATACCTCCTGTCGTATGACACGCACGCCGAGAGCTGCTCGACCACCTGCACCGATGACGTGAACGAGCAGGACAACACGTTCAGCCAGGCGCGGAGCACGGCCGTGCCGTACACGTCCGCCGCCGATGTGATCTGCCCGAACAACGACGACTGGTATGACGTGCTCGTCTTCACCGGGGAGACGCTGACCGCGGACCTGACGTTCACGCAGGTCGACGAGTCCGGTGACCTCGATCTCCACCTCTACCGCAGCGGCTCGCTGGATCTGACGCCGTGCGATGTCACGAACCCGAGCCAGTGCTCGATCGCGAACGGGCAGGGCGCGCAGTCGAACGAGCACACGTCGTACGCCGTGCCGACGGGCTGCGAGTCGGGCTGCCACTACTACGTGGTCGTGCGCGGCTACAACGGCGCGACCAATCACTACAGCATCGCGATCGACTCGAAGTGACGGCCGCGCGCGTCATCGCGGCCCTCGCCGTCACGCTCGCGGCGTGTGCGAACGCGCGGTCCGCGGATCCCGGCCTCGAAGGGCTGGCGCTGACGCAGGTCGCGCCCGGCACGATCGTCCCGGGGACGGCCCTGGCGCTGACGGGCGAGTCGTTCATCGACGCGCAGTGGGGCGCGGCCACGCTGCACCTCCAGGGGCAGGCGGGCAGCACGCCGGTGGATGTCTCGTGGCCGGCGGCGTTCGTCGACTTCGGCGCGATGACGGTCGCGGTCGACGCGGACATGATCCACGAGGTCGGCGACCGCGCCGATTTTCACGGCAACGCGGTGGTCGAGTTCGTGGCCGTCAGCGACGGCAAGCGGTACCTCAGCGATCCGCTGACGGTGGATCTGACGTTCCGCGCGCAGCTCGCGCCGACGGTCGCGACCGTGGTGACGGGCGTGGCGTTCGTCAATGACGAGATCGCGGTGGCGGGCGATGGCTTCCTGCTCGGCGGCGCGGAGGGCACGTCGATCGCCCGCGTGACCGGCTGCTTCACGCCCGACGCGGGCGGTCCGTGCGCGCCCGTCGCGGCGCAGGACATCGCGATGGTGCCCGATCCGACCGATCCGCGCTCGCGCACGAAGGGGACGTTCCCGTTCTCGCCGGCGATCGCGGGCATCGAGGCCGGCGAGTTCACCGGGACGGTGCAGATCGTCGACCGGCAGACCGGGCACGCGGAGGTCGCGTCCGCGGCGCTCGACGCGACGTACACGCTCGTCACGTCGCAGGTGTTCTCGGTGGATCCGCCGGCGGCCAGCCTCGGGCAGTTCGTGTTCGTGCACGGCGGCGGGTTCGTCGGCGGCGAGCCCGGCGCCCTCACGGTGGTCGAGCTCGCGGGCACGTTCACGAAGACGGGCGGGAGCCCGGTGCCGATCACGATGCAGCTGATCCCGGAGTTCGCGAGCGGGCGCCTCGTCCGCTACGTGATCAACACCGACGACGCGCTGGGCCACGCGCTGAACCTGCTCGTCGACACCGGCACGTTCACCGGCACGATCACGCCGATCATCACGTACGGCGCCGACACGGTGCGCGGCCAGGGGGTGGCGGCGACGTTCGCGCTCGCCCCCGTGAAGCAGGTCGTGTTCCTGCACTTCCAGAGCTCGTACGTGGAGGAGATGCGCGACTTCGGGTTGCGCGCCGTCGACGGCCAGGTGCGCGACCGGATCCTCGCGGCGTGCACCGCGGCGTACGCCGGCGTGAACATCGAGTTCCGGACGGACCCGGTGACGGACTTCGCGCTGTTCTCGGACGTGGAGCTGGTCGGCGTGGATCCGAACAACATGGACCTCTTCGGCTACGACAACTCCCCCGGCAAGGACAGCGGCAACACGCGGCTCTACGACGAGCTCGGCGGCGTGAACGCGCAGACGCAGGACGACGGCTACCCGGGGTTTGGCGGCGTGTTCGTGCGCTCGCTGATGGGCTTCTCGCTGCACCCGGGGGCGTTCGGCACGAGCCTCGACGGCGCGGACCCGGCGTTCGACGCGATCTTTGACCCCCTGCGCGACGATCAGGGCGGCGCGGCCGTGACATCGGCGGATCTGGCCGATGGCGCGATCCCGGAGCTCGCGGACGGCGCGGCGTGCCCGGGCACCGACCGCCGCTCGCAGATCGCGTGCGCGGTGTACGTGATGGGCAACCTCGTCGGCGGCACGCTCGCCCACGAGATCGGGCACTCGCTCGGCCTCGCGTACCCGTACGAGGACAACTTCCACGACAACGGCGACGCACCGAACCGCCTGATGGACGCCGGCGGTGACCGCCCGTTCCTCGAGCGCGCGGTGCTCCAGGGCCAGGGCCCGGGCGTCTTCTGCGACGCCGAGTACACGTACCTGCGCATGGTGCTGCCGTCGGGCGCGCCGCCGAACACCGTGGCGCGGCCGGGCTGCGACGAGTAGCGGCTCGTCCTCCCGCCTCAAATGAAACGCCAAGCCGCATGAGCACGCCAAGAGGGAGCGCCAAGATGAGGGTCGGATCCACTCTCCTTGACGTTCCCTCTTGGCGCGCTCGGCGTCTTGGCGGTTAATCCGGGGGTGAGTACTCCCCGTGACCCGCGGCGCTGGATCTACGGGGGCCTGGACGTCGGGTTCGCCATCGCCTACGCGGCGGCGATCATCCTCGTCGTGCCGAACCGCCTGCCGTCGGCGGAGATCCACCTGTGGTCGTTGCCCGTGGCAACCGCGCTCATGGCGGTCGGCACGATCATGGGCGGGCGGCGCGGCTGGCAGGTGGCGGTGATCGGCGGCTCGCTCCAGCTCCTGTCGATGGTGCTCATGATCGCGCGCGTGTTGATGTCGGCGGCGTTCCTCGCGGGCGTCTATGGCGCCTTTGGCAAGGCCGCCGCGAGCGGCGCGCTCGTGGGCGTGGCGCTGCTCGTCGAGATCGTCGGCCTGCTGCCGCTGTTCCAGGTCAACTACCTGCGCTCGCGCGCCGGTCGTCGCGCGTTCGGCGTCCTCGGCGCATGACGCGTCGCCGCCGCCAGCTGATCGCGGTCTGGACGCTGCCGAGCCTCCTGTTCCTCGCGGTCACCGCCTTCGCTTACGGCAAGTTCCGCATCCCGCCGCCCGCCCGGCTCACCGACGCCGCGCGCGCGGCGATCCTGGCCCCGCTCCGTGCGGCGGTGGATGGCCGCGCCACGCCGAGCGCCGCGACCGGCGACCTCGGCGACGGCCCCTTGTGCGCGACGGTCTGGCTCGACGGAAAGTCCGTCGCGCGCGTGGACGGACACGGCGACACCCTCGCCGCCGCCAGCGACGACGCCGCGCGCCAGCTCCGGGCGCTCGGTCAGCTGCGCGCGCTGACCACGCTCGATCGCAGCCGCGCGCGCATCCAGGTCGACCTCGTCGCCGGGCGCGGTCCGCTCGCCGGCGGCGGCGGCGCCTTCGACGCGCTCGCGATCCCCGGCGTCGCGTCGTCGCTCGCGCTCAACCCCGGGATCGATGGCATCGGGGTCGTCGTGGACGACCACGAGATCCTGATCCTGCCCCACGAGCTCGTGACGGCGAAGCTCCTGCAGTCGCAGCGTCCGTCCTCGGCCTTGCCCGACTTCGCGATGGGGACGGACATGGCGCGCATCGAGCAGCTCGTGCACCGGCGCGTCGCGCTCGCCAGCGGACAGAGCGGGGCGAAGCGCGATCCGAGCTTCCACCCGACGGGGATGTTCCGCTTCCGCACCGACGCGTTCGTCGAGCCGCCGGTGGGCGCCGAAGGTCGTGGCACCACGTCGCTCGCGCTGACCCGTGGGCTGCCGCCGGCGCCGGCGCCGAGCGCCGCGTCCCTCCGCGCGGCGGCGCTCCTCGGCGCACGCTACCTCGTCGGCCACCTCGGCTCGAACGGCCGCTATGTCTACGAGCACGACGTCTCGACCGGCCACATGTCCGATCCGCTGCGCCTCACGGGCGACTACTCGATGCCGCGGCACGCCGGCACGACGTACTTCCTCGCCGAGGTCTACCGCCGCACCAAGGAAGAGTGGCTGCGCGAGCCGATCGAGCGCGCCTTTCATCACCTGTCGGACCTGATCGCCGACGGGCACTGCGGCTCCACGCTCCCGAGCGGCGTCGAGATCGACTGCGTCCTCGACCACACCGAGACCACGGCCCAGCTCGGGTCGACCGCGCTCGCCGTGGTCGCGCTCGCGGAGTACCAGCGCGCCACCGGCGACACGCGCTACCTGCCGCTCGCCACCAAGCTCGCCGCGTTCATCCTCTTCTTGCAGCGCCCCGACGGCTCGTTTCGCCACCTCTACGACCCGAAGGCGCACCTCGCCGACGACCAGGCGCAGCTCCTCTACTACTCCGGCGAGGCCGCGCTCGCGCTCGCGCGCATGTGGGTCGTCACGCAGGACCCGAAATATGGCGACGCGGCCGTGCGCGGCCTCGACTGGCTCGTCGGCTGGTACGACTTCTTCCTCGGCGGCTTCTTCTACGGCGAGGAGCACTGGACGTGCATCAGCGCCGAGGCGATCTACGACTACGCGCCGGGCCAGAAGGAGAGCTACCGCGAGTTCTGCGACGGCTACGGCACGTTCCTGCGCCAGCAGCAGGCCGAGGTCGGCGAGCTCCCCGACGAGGACGACCTCGCCGGCTCCTACAACGTCACGCCGTTCGTGCTCCCGTACAACACGCCCGCCGGCTCGCGCACCGAGGCGATGATCTCGGCCTACCTGCTCGGCGTCCATCACGGCCACGGCGATCCCCGGATCCGGGAGCAGATCGCGGGGACGCTCGGGTATCTCCTCGGCGAGCAGATCCGGCCCGAAAGTGACTTCTCGATGGTCGGGCCAGCCGTCGGCGGCATGCCCGGGAGCCCGATCGACCGCAACGTCCGTATCGATTTCGTCCAGCACACGAACTCCGCGATGATCCGGGCCGCGGAATGGATCGATTCGCCGCCCCCGTGAGGTTAGACTGGGAGAGCGGTGGCCGAAGACAAGAAGACGCAGATGGGGACGGGGACGATGAACGCGGTGAAGCCGCCCACGTCGCCGCCGGGGGGAGGCACGCCGCCGCCCATGACGGGCACGCCGGCGCCGACATACGGTCGCAGCGCGCCGCCGCTGGCGACGGAGATGCTCGATCCCAACGCGCCGATCCCCCAGGTCGGGACGCCGCCGCCGCGCGCCGCCGTGACGCCCGCGCCATCGACGGCCGCGTACGCGGTGCAACCGAACCCGCAGGACGTCCTGATCGGGCAGACGCTGGCCGATCGTTACTACGTGCAGAAGAAGCTCGGGGAGGGCGGCATGGGCGCCGTGTACCTCGCGACCCACAAGGTCCTCGAGAAGCAGGTGGCGCTGAAGGTCCTGCACGGCGAGTTCGCGCGCAAGCAGGACCTCGTCGAGCGCTTCATGCAGGAGGCCAAGGCCGCCTCCCGGATTCGCCACGAGAACGTCATCGACGTCAGCGACTTCGGCAGCACGCCCGATGGTCTCGTGTTCTTTGCGATGGAGCTCCTCAAGGGGCACGACCTCCACGAGGAGATCGCGCGCGCGCGGATCGCGTCGCAGCTCCTGCCGTGGGTGCGGACCAAGCGAATCTTTCTGCAGATCTGCAGCGCGCTCTCGGCGGCGCACGGCCTCGGCATCGTGCACCGCGACCTCAAGCCGGAGAACGTGTTCCTCGTCGAGTTCCTCGGCGATACGGACTTCGTCAAGCTCCTCGATTTCGGCATCGCGAAGCTGACCGAGGTCAACGAGGAGGGCCGGAAGCTCACGCGGACCGGCATGCTCTTCGGCACGCCCGAGTACATGTCGCCCGAGCAGGCGCGCGGCGACACCGCCGACCATCGCGTCGACATCTACGCGATGGGCTGCATCTTGTTCCAGCTCATCACGACGCGCGTGCCCTTCGAGGCCGACAACTTCATGGGCGTGCTGTCGCTGCACCTCACGGAGCCGCCGCCGCAGATCTCGAACGAGACGTTCGACGCCGTGGGCGCGCCGCGCGAGCTGATGCAGATCATCGACCGCGCGCTGTCGAAGGATCGCAACGAGCGCTACCAGACGATGGACGACCTCGCGAACGCGGTGCGCGTGGCGTCCGGCGATGCGCCGGTCGGCCCGCGGGGCTCGAGCACGCAGCCGGAGACCCGGGCGACCTCCGCCATCGCGGCCCCGACGGCCACCACCACGCAGCGCCCGCGCACGCAGTGGACCGGGACGCTCAAGGTTCCCGAGGCCGAAGGTGACCCGCGCCCGCCCGGGACGCTGCCGCCGCAGCAGCACAGCTCGAAGATGCCGATCATCATCGGCGCGGCCGTGCTCGTCGCCGGTGCGGCGATCGCGGCGGCCGTCGTGTTCAGCGGCGGCAAGAACAACCCCACGCCGCCGACGCCCGGCTCGGCGGGCGGCAGCCAGGCCGCGGTCGTGACCCCCCCTCCGCCGCTCGTGCCGGTCGACGCGGGCGCGGTCGGCCCACCGCTGCCGGACGACGTCGTGGTCTCGATCGACTCGAAGCCGGCGAAGGCGGAGGTGCACGACGTGTCGGGGACGCTCCTCGGCGTCACGCCGTGGAAGCACCACTACGCCGGCAACCGCAACGGCCTGCAGTTTGTTCTGCACTTGCACGGCTACAACGACTTCGTGGTCAACGCGGACCTCGACAAGCCGACGTTCCAGTCTCCGCTCGTGATGCTGGTCAAGGGCAACGACATCGCGCACATCACGCCGGTGCCCGTGCCGGTCGGCCCCGGCTCCGGCAAGGTGCCCGCCGTCGCCGTGGACGCGGGCGTGCCGGTCACCGTGCCGACGCCGCTCGCGGCTGACGCGGCGGCTACGGTCGTGCCGCCGCCGGTTCCGCCCGACGCCGCCGCGCCGGTCGTGCATCCGCCCCCGCCGTGTGTCCCGGATCCGCTCGGCGGCTGCATGAAGCAGATGCCGACGGACATGGGCAGCGCGGCCGCGACGCCGTAGGTCAGCGAGTCAGCCCGATGGCGGTGCAGGTACGGACAGGGCGCGCGCGCGTCGGCGAGGGCGTAGAGCTCGCGTACGACGTGTTCGGCGACAGCGGGCGGCCGCTCGTCCTGATCATGGGCATCGGCGCGCAGCGGATCTTCTGGCCCGACGCGATGTGCGAGCAGTTCGTGGGCGCGGGGTTCCAGGTGGTGCGCTTCGATCATCGCGACATCGGCGAGTCGTCGCGCCAGGACGCGCTCGGACGGGCGCGGCCGGGGCGCGCGCTGGCCCAGCGAGTGATCGGCGCCGCCGTCGACGCGCCGTACACGCTCTCGGACATGGCGACCGATGTGGCGGGGCTGATCGAGCAGCTCGGCTGGGCGAGCGCGCACGTCGTCGGCGTGTCGCTCGGCGGCATGGTCGGCCAGCACCTGGCGCTCGAGCACCCGGCGCGGGTGCGCTCGCTGACCTCGATCATGTCGACGCCAGGGGCGCGGCGCTATCTGCCGGAGCCGCGGGCCTTCGGCGCGCTGTTCGGCAAGCCGCCGCGGACGGCGGAGCAGGCCGGCGTGCACGTGGCACGCATGTTCGCCGCCATCGGCAGCCCGGTGTGGCCGGCGAACGCGGCGCGGCTGCGCGCGCTCGGCGAGCTGTCGTTCCAGCGCGGCATGAGCCCGCGCGGCTTCATGCGCCACTTCGCGGCCGTGCTGGCCTCGGGCGACCGGCGCCCGGCGCTCGCCGCGCTGGCCGCGCCGACGCTCGTCATCCACGGCACGCGCGATCCGATGTTCCCGCTGGCGGCGGGGCGCGCGCTGGCCGAGCTCGTGCCGGACGGGACGTGGCTGCCGATCGCCGGCATGGGGCACGATCTACCGGAGCCGCTGTGGCCGGTGTTCGTGGCCGCGATCGCACGCCATGCGGTGCGCGCCGACCCGGTGCGCGCGCGGCGCTGACGAACGAGACGACTCGCCGACGAGCTGAGCGTGGCTCCCGTCGGATTCGAACCGACACTGTAGCGATTTTAAGTCGCCTGCCTCGACCGGTTGGGCTAGGGAGCCGGGTCGCGGGAAAGGTACGTCATCTCCGGCTGACGTGGGCGAGGAGCTCGCCGGCCAGGTAGTGGGTGCCAGCCGGCGGCCAGCGCTTCCCGGCGCGCAGGAACGTGTTCACCGTGGCCCCCGCGGCGTCGCGGCGGATCGCCGGGCGGGCGGCGTCGAGGAAGCCGCGGCGCACCAGGCCGCCCGCGACGTAGGCGAACTCGGTGACGCCCCGCGCGTCACGCGCGATGACGACCGCCACGAGATCGGCGGCCGCGTCGCCGTCGGTCCGGTCGAACACGAGCAGGTCACCAGGCCCGGCCAGCTCCGTCGGCGCCGCGAGGTGATCGCCGGCGGCCGCGACGAGGCTCGGCCCGTCCGTGACATCGGGGCCCGGCGCGCCCGTGATCGCGGCCTGCCACGCGAGCGCGACGGCGAGCGGCGCTGCCTTCGTGCGGCGGCCGACGAGGGCGCGCAGATCCGTCGCGGTCCGGGGCGCTGGCAGCGCCTCGTCGGCCGGGATGCGATGCGGCGCGGGCAGGCTCGGCCCGGGGGCCGGCGCGG
>JANXOM010000327.1 GCA_025353585.1 Deltaproteobacteria bacterium | reverse complement strand
CCGCTCCCGGCGGGGACGGAGCGATCCAGCCGCCCGTCAGCTTCTTTCAGCCGGTCAACGGCGGCGGCAGCGCCACGAACGGCGGCAGCACCAACGGTGGCGATGGCGCCGAAGCGGGCCCCGTTGTCCTCGGCCCCGACGGCCTCCCCATGCGGAAGCGGCGGCGGCGGCGGCGGCGGGGGCGCGGCGGCCGGCAGCGCGAGTGGCATGGCGCGGGCGCACCGCCCCCCGAGGGCGCGGGCCCGAGCGAGGGCGGCGACGCGGCGGAGGCCGGCGGCGACGACGGCCCGGACTAGGCGACGATCCGGCCCGCCGCGCCGATCCGGTGCGCGGGCTAGCAAGGGCGAGTCGCTCGAGGCTGGCTTGCCGTTGCGCTGGCCTGCACTCGCGTCGGCCGCGCCGCGCTCGATCCGAGGCCAACATCGACGCGGCCCTCCCCCTCGGCTACCCTTGCGTCATGCTCGATTGGCTCGGCTCCGTCCAGGTCCGCTCGCGGACCGGCACCCGCGTCGAGCTCGACCTCACGCGCGGCACGGCATGGACCGGCTGGGGGCTGACTGCTGGCGGCGCGTGGCTGGTCTCGCTCGGCGCGGTCTGGGCGATGGTGCTCGGCGGGCTCGCCGTCGGCGCCGGCGTCCTCCTCGGGACGCTGCGCCGCAAGCTCGTCTTCGATCGCGAGGACGGCCTCCTCCGCAGCGAGCAGCGCGTGCTCGGCATCCGCCGCCGGGCTGCGATCCCGTTGTTTCATCTCCGATCGGTTGTCGTCGCGGCTCGCCGTGGCGGGATCTATGTCGCCTACGTCGAGCGCCGCGTCGGCGGAACGATTCACCTCGACGAAGCCCGCCGCCCGGCCCCGCTCCTCGCGCTCGCCGAGGCGATCGCCGAGGTCGCCGAGCTCCGGCTCGTCTACGACGCCACGACCCGCGCCGCCAACTGAGCCCGCGTCTTCGCGGGCGATCTCCGCCGAAGCGGCGCCGGCGGCAGTGCCGACAAGCCACCAGCGGAACCCGCGCCTTCGCGGTCTCTGCGCGCAGCTGCGGATGCGCCGCGATCCTCGTCCGGATCGGCGACGCTGCCGGTCCTCGGCGCAGCGCCCATCGTTCAGAGACCGGGATTTCAATTCCGGTCTCGGACTTGCGTTATCGTCGCCCCGCCGTGCGCCGCGCCGTCCTGATGTCCAGCCTCCTCCTCGCGTCCGCCGCCGCGTCCGCGTGCGAGAAGGACAAGCCGGATCTCGCCGCCACGACCGATGACAGGACCGCGCCGGGGCCCGCAAAGGCGAAGGTCGCGGGCGTGTACCCCGAGGATTGGAAGTGCGAGAGCGTCATCACGACCGACACGCTCGCCCAGATCCTCGGGGGCATCGTCCACGTCACCGACGCCGCTGCCATCCCGCCCCACGGCGTTCCCCACCCGTGCAACTACATGGTCGAGGCCGCGCCGCCCGAGGCGTGGACCTTCGACGTGGACTGTCGCGACAACATGAAGCAGCGCGCCGACGCGCTGTTCGCCCAGTACTCGAAGGACAGCGCCGACCAGGTCGCCCAGTACGAGGGCATGGCCGACGCGGGCACGCTCAAGTCGATGCAGGCGATCGACGGCGGCCTCCCGCCGAAGGCGCCCGAGGGCGCGGCCGAGGTCGCGGTCGGCGCGAAGGGCCTCGACCACCACGGCCAGGGCCTCATCTTCATCGACGACGATGCGCCGTGCTACGTCCGCGTCGTCGGTCCGGACGCGACCAAGCGCCTCGAGCTCGCGAAGCTGCTCGCGAAGCAGCTGACGTTCGCGAACGCGCCGATGACGCCGCGCCCGATGAAGTAGCGGCGTGTCGGAGCTCTCCGCGACGGTGAAGCTGGCGCTGCCGCTGGCGGTGCAGCAGCTCGGCTTCCAGCTGATGGGCAACGTCGACGCGGCGCTGCTCGGCCGCTACAGCGACAGCGCGCTCGCCGGCGCGGGCGTCGGCAACAACCTCCTGTTCGCGATCACGTCGATCGGCCTCGGCATCGTGATGGGCCTCGACTCCGTCGTCCCGCAGGCGATCGGCGCCGGGCGCCGCGAGGATGCGCGGCGGCTGCGCGACGCGGGCGTCCGGCTCGCGGTCCTCGTCGGCCTCGTCGCCACGCTGCTCGTGCTCGCCTCCCCGCTGATCCTCGAGGCCGCGGCCGTGGATCCCGACGTCGCCCACGAGGCGCGCGTGTACGTCATCGCCCGCGCCATCGGCGTGGTGCCGTTCCTCGTCTGCGTGGCGCTGCGCAGCTACCTCGCCGCCATCGACGTCACGCGCCCGCTGCTCTTCGCCGTCATCGTCGGCAACCTGGTCAACGCCGCCGCCGACGTCGCGCTCATCTTTGGCGTGGACGCGCTCGGGATCCCGCCGCTCGGCGTCATCGGCGCCGCGTGCGCGACCTCGACCGTGCAGCTCATGATCCTCGCCGTGTACCTCTCCGCCATCCGCGCCGCCGACGCCGGCCGCCCCGCGCCGGGCCCCTCCACCCGCGCGGACCTCGCCCACATCCTCGGCTACGGCGTCGCCGTCGGCGGCCAGCTGTTCGCCGAGGTCAGCATCTTCGGCGTGGCGACCGTGCTCGCCGCCCACATGGGCAAGCTCCCCGCCGCCGCGCACAGCATCGCGCTCTCGATCTCGAGCTTCACGTTCTCGCTCGCCGTGGGCGTCGGCAGCGCGACCAGCGTGCGCGTCGGGCACGCGATCGGCGCCGGCGAGTTCGCGCTCGCGCGGCGGCGCGGGCTCGTGGGCCTCGGCGTCGGCCTCAGCGTGATGGCGACCTTCGCGCTCGCGTTCGTCGCGCTCCCCGCCGTGCTGGCGGGCCTGTTCTCCGCCGACACCGCCGTCATCGCCGCCACCGTGCCGCTCCTGCAGATCGCCGCGCTGTTCCAGCTCTCCGACGGCACGCAGGCGATCGCGGCCGGCGCGCTCCGCGGCATCGGGGACACGCGGGCCACGTTCGTGGCGAACCTCGTCGGCCACTACGGCATCGGGCTCCCGATCTCGCTCGCGCTCGGCTTCGGCGCGGCGCTCGGCGCCCCGGGCCTGTGGTGGGGCCTGTCCGCCGGCCTCACCGCCACCGCCGCGTTCCTCGTGCTGCGCTTCATCGCGCGCACGCGGTGAGCCCGCTAGAAGTACGAATCGAAGCCGGCGATGAAGTGCACCGAGCCGGGCTCGGGGCCGTTCAGCGGCACCGCGATGTCGAACCGGAACAGCTCGCGCGACGTCTGCGGGATCAGCATGCGGATCCCCGCGCCGACGTCCTGGAACAGCGGCATGTGCGCGAGCGAGTTCGCCGCGCCGCCGAGCTCGTAGAACGCCACGCCGCCGACCCGGAGCACCCACAGCTTCACCGGCTGCGTGCGCGCCTCGAG
This sequence comes from Deltaproteobacteria bacterium, assembly GCA_025353585.1. GTDB lineage: Bacteria > Myxococcota_A > Polyangia > Haliangiales > Haliangiaceae > JABFXX01. Next base: position 26,793 of record JANXOM010000327.1, on the reverse strand, counting down.
CGCGGTCGCGAACCGCCGCTGGCCGATGAACTGGTTGATGAGGAAGCCGCGCAGCCCGCTGTCCGAGCCGATCGCGAAGAACGCGTTCTGCGTGTCGTTCCACCGCGTGTTGACCGTGGTCTGCCACAGCACGCGCGCGTGGTAGACGGTCGGCGACGCGACGCGCAGGGTCGAGGACGCAGTGTTGTCGATGAACGAGCCGTCGAGGTAGCGCCCCGCGATCGCGCCCGACAGGCTCGCGACCCCGTCGCGGTAGAGCGGCAGCACGTAGCCGAGCGACGCCGAGCCGCGCTCGAAGTTATTGTCCGAGCCGAGGAGCCGGAGCCCCACGCCGAACGAGACATCGAGCGTGGGGCCGAAGCGCGCGTCCTCGGCGAGGTCGTAGGTCGCGACGTCGCGCAGCGTCTGGTAGCGCGGCTCGAACACCGCGTACTCGACGAACGGGACCGACGTCACCTCGGAGCGCGGGAACACGTCGCGCTCGAACGCGGCCTGCAGGATCGGGTCGGACGTGACATTGGTTCGCAGGTACGGGTGCGTGCTCGCGACGGTGTGGCCAAAGCTCAGCTGGCTCTTGTAGCGCCCTCCCCACTGCCGCACGCCGTACGCGTTCGCGGTCCAGAAGTGCAGCCCGTACTCCCACGGGATGGCCTCCGTCGCGGCCGTGTCGCGATCGTCGTACGTGCGCAGCGACGTGCCGCGAAACTGGCGCTGCACGGACCAGCTATGCGCGAACGAGACGCCCCACCCCCACTCGCTCGCGAGCTTCCACAGCGGCATCGTCAGCGACAGCTTGCTATCGGTGCCCTCGGAGTGAAACTTGCCGCCGTCCTGCACGCCGCGCGCGTCGCCGGGCGCGAACGCCTGCCGCGTGAGGATGTCGTCGATGCGAGCCGACAACACCGCGTGCGTGCCGCCGAGGTTCTTGTCGACGAACAGCGGCCCCACGGCGATCGAGCCCTGATCCATGGTCATCGCCGCGGCCACGGTGTTCCGCTGGCCGAGGAAGTTATTCTCGGCGAGCGCGAAGTTCAGGTTCGTCAGCGAGCCTTGCTGGAACGCGTACGTCGTGTTGAGGCGCAAGCTCCAGATATCGCGCGTGACGACCAGCATCGCGACCTTCGCCGGATCCGTCGCGCGAACGGGCACGATGGCGATGACGGACGTGAACGCGGGATCGCGCAGGCGACGCGCGCTCTCCTCGACGCGGCTCTGGTCCCACACCTCGCCCGCCCCGATCACGAGCTCGCCCCGGGTCGCGTGCTCCTTGGTGGTGACGTGGAAGTGATTGAAGAACTTGAGCGCGCCGACGCCTTCGACGAAGACGGGCTCGTTGAAGATGTGGACCGTCTCGATCGTCTTGCCCCACGGGGACGGCTCGAGGGTCAACCCGCGCGCGGCGAGGGCCCGCCCGACGCTCTGTTTCTCGAGGCTGCCGAGCGTGTCGGCCCAGTCGCACGTCGCGGCGTGCGCGGCGCACGCGGCCTCGGCCTCCGCCTCCGCCTCGGCGCGCTCGGGGACGGGAGCCGGCTGGGCCAGCGCGGCTCGCGCGGCGGTGACCGCGAGGATCGCCGAGAGCCGCAGCGGTCGAAGCACGGCGGCGATGGTACGCGAGCCCGCCCGATGCGCGGCGGGTAGACCTCGGTGAAGGTGCAGAATTCTCGCCACTCGATGTACCCGGAATGAGCTCTTCGTTAAGATGGGGATGTGTACTGTCCCGTCTGTCATGCGGACTATCCAGCCGACTGGAAGGTCTGCCCCAAGGACGAGACCGGCCTGCTCCGCAGCAAGCAGATCGGGAAGTACGGCATCACCGGGCTGCTCGGCGTCGGCGGGATGGGCGCCGTCTATCGGGCGGTGAACCCCGATACGCAGGGCGCGGTCGCGATCAAGGTGATGAACGCCGCCGTCGCGACCTCGGACTCCGCGCGCCAGCGGTTCCAGCGCGAGGCGGCGGTCGTCGCGAAGCTGCGCACGTCGCATGTCGTGAAGATCTACGACTTCGGCGCCGAGTCGGACGGCACGATGTACCTGGTGATGGAGCTCATGGACGGCCATCAGCTGCGCGACGAGATCACGCCCGCACCGCACACGATGGAGCTCGCCCGCGTGCAGATGGTGATGGACGGCGCGCTCAAGGGCCTCGGCGCCGCCCACAAGGCCGGCATCGTTCATCGCGACCTCAAGCCGGAGAACGTCTACGTCGCCGACACCGATGACGGCGAGGTGCCCAAGCTCCTGGATTTCGGCATCGCGCGCGTGCGCTCGCCCGACAAGGACCTCACGCGCACGGGCAGCCTCATGGGCACGGCCTCGTACATGGCGCCCGAGCAAGTGACGGGCGCGCACGACACCGTCGGCGCGTGGACCGACGTCTTCGCGATGGGCGCGATCCTCTACGAGATGCTGACCGGCGCGCCGTGCTTCGGCGGCAACACCGTCACCGAGGTGCTGCACCGCGTGCTGCGCAGCGAGCACGTGCCGCTCGCGTCCGTACGCACCGGGCTCTCGCCCGCGGTCTACGCGTTCGTCGAGCGCTGCCTCGATCCCGACGCGAGCAAGCGCCCGCAGGACGCCGAGGCGATGCGGCTCGCGCTCGCGCAGGCGCAGCTCGTGATGCCGGGCGTGGTCATCCCGCCCGCGAGCCGGACGAAGCCGGACCATCGCGCGGCCGGCAGCGAGCCGGGGCCGGGCTGGAGCGCGTCCGCGAACGCGGACGGCTCCGGCTTGGCCAAGACCGCGGCCGCGGACGCGGTGGTGAAGCCGTACCAGCCACCGTCGCAGCCGGCGCTCACGCCGCCGCCGCGGCTCACACCGCAGCCAGCGGTGACGCCGGCGCCGGATCTGCCGCGGAAGTCGGGCGCCAGGTGGCCGCTCGCGCTCGCGGGCGTCGTCGTGCTCGGCGTCGGCGCGGGCATCGCGATCAAGCTCGCCGGTCCCTCGACGCCAGCCCCGACGCCAGCCCCGACGCCGACCCCGACCCCGACCCCGGTCGCCGTGCTGGCCGATGCCGCCATGGCGGCGACCGCCGGCAGCGCCGCCGTCCCCGCCGATCCCTGGGCCGCCAAGCACGCCGACGAGCGCTCCACGATGATCCACCTCGCCGCCGGCCCGTACGACCTCGGCGAGCGGACCCCCGGCAACGCCCTCGCCCTCCCCGCCACCCACGTCACGCTCGGCGAGCTCTGGATCGATCCGATCGAGATGACGCTCGCGGATCTGCGCGAGGCCCTCGCCGACCCGCAGGCCGGCGGGCTCCCTGGCGACGCGGGGACCCTGCCCGCGCGCAACATCACCTTCGCGCAGGCCGAGGACGCGTGCGGCGCGCAGGGCAAGCGCCTGCCGACCGAGCTCGAGTGGGAGGCGGTCGCGCTCACGACGCCGCAGAACGGCAAGCTGGCGACGATGAAGCAGGCCCTCGTCGCCAGCAAGCGCGCCGAGTGCTCGGCCGCCGGGTTGTGCGACATGCTCGGCAGCGTCGCCGAGTGGACCTCGACGGACTTCGCCGGCAAGGGCGCGGCAAAGGGCCAGAAGGTCGTGCGCGGCAGCACGTACGCGGTGTCGCCGCAGATGGGCGGATGGGAAGCGACGATTCACGCACGCTCCGGGCAGGCGCGGGCGCAACGCGATCCGGAGATCGGCGTCCGATGCGTGGTGGACCCCGATCCCGAAACACCGAAGGCGACACCATGACCACTCGTCCCCTGCTCGTCGCCGCCTGCGCGGTGTTCGTCCTCGCCGTCGTCCTCACCGCGCCACGCGCCGACGCCAAGACGCACTCGTGCGGCGCCGGCCAGACGTGGAGCCTCTCCCAGGGGGCGTGCGTCAAGGCGAAAGCGGCCGCGCCCCGCTCGCCGCAAAAAGCGTACGACGACGCCGTCGCCGACCTCACCGGCAACGCCGCGCACCCCGATCCCGCGCGCGGCCTCGCGACCCTCACGCAGAACTGCGAGCGCGCGAGCCACGGCCCGTCGTGCACGCTCCTCGGCTTCCTCTACTCGCGCGGCCGCGCCGTCGAGGCGGATCCGGTCCGGGCCATGCAGCTCTTCGTCAAGGCGTGCGGCGGCGGCGACGTCGACGGCTGCTTCAACGTCGGCGACTTCGCCGAGCGCGTCGGGCTCTACGCCGAGGCGCGCACCGCCTTCGCGCACGCGTGCGACATCGGCAGTGGCCTCGCCTGCTCGCGCGGCGGCGACCTCTATCGCGGCACGCAGGGCGACACGAAGGCCGACCCGGCCACGGCGAGGAAGCTCTACAAGGCGAGCTACACGCTCGTCTCGCCGCTCTGCCCCGGCGATGGCGGCGCCTGCTACATCGCCGGCTTCCTCTACGAGAACGGCTACGGGATCGACAAGAATGCGACGGCTGCGCTGACGGCGTACCGCCAGGGCTGCACGGCGGGCTCGGGCGAGGCGTGCGTCGCGCTCGGGGCCGCCCTCGACTCGGGCCTCGGCGGCACCGCGGACGCGACCGGCGCGAACGCCGCGTACCTGACCGCGTGCGAGGAGGACGACAACGCGAACGCGTGCCAGAAGATCAGCGAGCGCCTCGCGAAGGCGAACCAGGACCTCCCGCACGCGTTCCAGATGGCCAAGCGCGCGTGCGACCTCGACGCGCAGAACTGCGGCACGGTCGGCGAGCTGTACCGCCTCGGCCTCGGCACGCCCGCCGATCAGGCCGCGGCGACGAAGCAGTTCAAGGCCGGCTGCGACGCGGGCGCGCCGCGCTGGTGCACGTCGTACGCCCAGCGCGCCCACGAGGGGCTCGGCATGGCGACGGACGTCGCGCTCGGCGTCACCGTGGCGGCGAAGGCGTGCGACGACGGCGACGAGGAGGGGTGCCGCGCCGCCGCCGGGTACCTCGCGGTCAGCGATCCGGCGCGCGCGTCGACCCTCGCCACGAAGGGCTGCAACCAGAACGACGCGCCGTCGTGCGACCTCGCCGGCAACTACGCGGTGGTGGCGAAGCACGCCGACGTCGCCGGGCCGCTCTACGACAAGGCGTGCGACGGCAACGCGGCCCAGGGCTGCCTCGACGCGGCGACGCTCTACGCCGCCGATCCGGTAAAGGTCATGGACCGCACGCAGAAGGCCTGCATCATCGGCGACGCGCAGCTCTCGGGCGGCGCGTGCGAGGACCTCGTGCGCCTGACCTACTTCGGCACGCCGAAGAACGCCGAGACCGCGATGTACGCGGCGGCCCGCGCCTGCGCCCTCGGCCGCACCGATTCATGCGGCTGGCTGGTGCAGCTCGCGGGCGAGGTCCCCGGCGACCACGCCGATCTGCGCGAGTACCTCGACACGTCGTGCAAGGGCGGCAACACCGGCTCGTGCGGCGCGCAGGCGAACCTCATGCTGCGCGGCACCGAGGCCGACAAGCAGGCCGCCCTCGCGCTCCTCGATGCCACGTGCGCGCGCAAGGTCGACAGCGCCTGCCTCGCGAAGGCCGACGCGCTCTACGCGGGCCTCGGCTCGATGCCGCAGCCGGACAAGGCCGAGGCGATCTACGACGAGTACTGCGGCAAGGGCAACGCGGCCGCCTGCTCGAACATGGCGATCATCCAGAACGGCAAGAAGGCGTACGAGAAGGCGGTCACGTACGCGAAGCGCGCGTGCGACGCGGGCTCGCCCGACGGCTGTAACTCCATCGGCTACTTCTACTTCACGGCGAAGGGCGTCCGCTGGGACGCCACCGAGGGCGTCAAGGCCTGGCAGAAGGCGTGCGAGCTCGGCAGCGGCTACGGCTGCTCGAACATGGGCTACATGTATCGCTACGGCGTCGTCGTGCCGAAGGATGGCAAGAAGGCGTTCGAGGCGTACACGAAGTCGTGCACGCCGACAGAGCAGATCGGCTGCCAGGGCGCCGCGCACTTCTACGAGACGGGCGACGGCGGGACCACCGTCGACGCGAAGAAGGCAGCGGACGCGTACCGCAGCGCGTGCGAGTCGACGATCGATCCGGTGCCGCTCGCCTGCAGCGAGCTGGCCGCGATGCTCGAGCGGACGCACGGCGGCACGGCGCCAGAGATCTCGCGGCTGCGCCAGAAGGCGATCGACATCGCCAAGGACAAGGCGCCGACGAACCCGTACTCGGCGTGGATGCTCGGCACGTACTACCGCGACGGCGTCGCCACGGTCGCGGACCCGGCCAAGGCGCGCACGTGGTTCGCGAAGGCGTGCGAGGAGTACGATCCGCTCGGCTGTCTCGACGCGGGCAAGGCGTTCCTCGCGACGGGCTCGCCCGCGGACGCGGCGCTCGCGCGCGGCCAGTACCTCGAGCGCGCGTGCAGCGTGGGCCTCACCGAGGGCTGCGACCTCAAGGCGGGCGGCACCGGCGGCAAGGGCACGACCCCGGGCGCCGGCGTCAAGGCGAAGGGCTGCGGCTGCCAGGGCGGCGGCGATGGCGGCAGCCTCCTGATGCTCGGCGTCGCGGCGCTCGTGCTGCGCCGCCGCCGCCGCTAGACGGGGCCAGGCCCCGTGGGTTGTGGCCGGGGGCCGGACAGGCGGCCCCAGGTGACGCGCGGGTTCTTACCCAGGTCGCGGACGAGGGTGACGTCGGTGAAGCCGGCCGCGACGAGCACGGCGGCCACGGGCTCGGCCTGGTCGAAGCCGTGCTCGAGGACGAGGAGGCCGGCCGGCGTGAGGTGCGCGGCCGCGGCCGCCGCGATGCGCGCGTAGAACACGAGGCCCGTCGCGCCGCCGTCGAGGGCCAGCACCGGCTCGCGCTTGACCTCGGCGGACAGCGTCGCGAGGACGGGCGTGGCGATATACGGCGGGTTCGACGCGATCAGATCGAACTGCTCGCCGGCCACCGGGGCGAACAGATCGCCCACGCGGACGTCGACCCGCTCGGTGAGGCCGTTGCGCTCCGCGTTCTTGCGCGCGACGGCCGCGGCGGCTGGCGAGATGTCGGTCGCCACCACCCGCGCCGCCGGCAGGTCGTGGGCGAGGCTGACCGCGATCACGCCGGAGCCGGTGCACAGGTCGAGGATCGACCGCGCGCCCGGCGCGAGCGCGAGCGCCGTCTCGACGAGGGTCTCGGTGTCCGGCCGCGGCACGAGCACCGACCGGTCCACGTGGAACGGAAGCGACCAGAACTCGGTCTCGCCGACGAGGTACGCGACCGGCTCCCCGCCGAGGCGGCGCTTGATCAGCTCGCGATACGCGCCGAGCTCGGCCTCCGCGAGCGGCTTGTCGAAGCCGGTGTAGAGCGCGGTCCGCGTGCACTGCAGCACGTGCGCGAGCAGGATCTGCGCCTCGAGCCGCGCGCCGGCGATGCCGCGCTCGCCGAAGCGCGTGGTGGTCCACTCGAGGAGCTTGAGTGGGGTCCACGGATCAGCCACGCGGCTCTATAGCATCAAGGAGATCGCGCGATCACCACGACGTCGCCGTGGTTGATCCCGGTCGGCCCCGTGCGCACGAGATGATCGCCGAGCGCCGGGCCCGCGTCGAACCGCGCGAGCGCCGCGGCGGGATCGGCGAGCGTGTCCCACGTGGTCCCGTCGACGAACGCCCCGGCGGCGGTCGGCGGGGGACCATCGACGCCATCCGACGCGGCGACCAGCGCGGCCCGCGGCGAGCCCCGCAGCGCGCGCGCGAGCAAGAGCGCCAGGTGCTGCGCGCGGCCGCCGCGGCCGGGCTGGGCCGGCAGCGCCAGCGTCGGCTCACCCCACGCCACGAAGCCTGGCGCCGCCGCCGCGAGCCGCGTGGCCACCGCCTCGACGTCACCGGTCAGCGGCGGATCGAGCACCGGCAGCCCGAGCGCGGCCCCGAGCGCCTCGGCGAAGCTGCGCATCGGCGACACGATGGCCACCGCGTCGGTCGGGCGGCCGACGGTCGGCCCGGAGCCGACGACGCGCGGGTCGTCGCCGATGACGTCGCTCGCGACGAGCGTCAAGATGTAGCCAGCGCAGCGCGCGGCGAGCTTGCCGCCCTTGAGCGCCGACAGCGCGGTCCGCGCCGCGTTCACCTCCGCGATCGGCGCGCCCGCGGCCACGAGCGCCGCGATCTGCGCGCGCAGCTCCGCCAGCGGCACGAGCGGCTGCTCGCACAGCGCCGACGCGCCGCCGGAGATCAGCGCGAGGAGCTGCTCGCCCTCTCCGATCGCGTCCACGAACGCGAGCGCGGCCGCGCCCGCCGCCACGCTCCGCTCGTCGGGATCGGGGTGGCCGCCGAGCACGAGCCGCCAGCCATCGGGCACGCCGCGGCCGTCGTTCGCTGGCGCGATGATGAGGCCGCCGTGCACCACCGGCACCCCGCGCGCCATCGCGAGCGCGGCCTTCCCGATGGCCAGACCATGGAGGCGAGGCACGAAGGCGGGGCGGGACGGCGGCGGCGGGACGTGCGGCGTGAACAGCCCGCGCAGGGTCCGCGGCGTCGGATCGCAGGCCGTGATCGCGGCCCGGAACGCCGCTTCAGCCGTCGCCCGCAGCACGCCGACACGCTAACACGTCATGGTAGCTTCGCCGGCGATGCACGCGTCGGAGCAGGCCCCGTCCGCAGACCCCGTGCTCGCGCCCGCGATCCCGGCGTCGCCGCGCCGTCGGCCGCTCGCCGTCGAGCTCGTGTTCGTCATCCTCGTCTGCCTCGCGGTCAACGTCCCCGGCATCTGGAGCTACTCCCTCGTCGACCCCTGGGAGACGCACTACGGCGAGGTCTCGCGCCGCATGCTGCAGGACCACGACCTGGTCCACACCGACTGGCAGGCCGAGGGCTTTCGCAGCAAGCCAGTCCTCTCGTTCTGGATGATGGCCGCGTCGATGCGCGCCGTCGGGCTCGCGAAGGACGGCGGCTACTCCGGGGAGCTGGAGCACGACGCGCGCACGATGTTCGCGATCCGGATCCCGTTCGTGCTGTTCGCGACGATGGGGCTCGCCCTCCTGTGGTGGATGCTCGCGCGCCTCGTGAACCGGCGGCTCGCGTGGCTCGCGCTCCTCGTCGTCGGGTCGACACCGTTCATCTGCCTCGTCGCGAGGCAAGCCATGCCCGACATGCCGCTCGTGGCGACCACGATCGGCGCGCTCGCGCTGTTCATCATGGCCGTGGAGGATGGCGACCGCCCGATCGATCGCGTCGGGCGCATCGGCGGCGTCGTGCTCGATGCGCGCCACCTGTTCTATCTCGTCATCGGCGGCCTGCTGGCGATCGAGGCGCTCTACTACCTCGTCTACTTCATCCAGTCGCCGGTGCTCGCGTCGCACATCCGCGTCCCGAACCCCGCCATCTTCTTGCCGCTGTTCATGGTGCTGCTGTTCGGCGCCACCTCGCGCGACGGCTGGCTGCTCCTCCGCACGCTCGTCCCGTTCGTCCTCATCGGCGGCGCGATCTCCGCCGCCCTCGGCGAGCGCGCCCGGCCGCCCTCCCCGGGCCAGTCCATGTGGCGCCACGTCTTCGACGACTACTTGACGCTGTGGGAGCGCCACGCCCCGGACCGCTACGTCGTGCGCGGGCTGCTCATGATCGGCGTCTGGGGCACCGGCGGCCGCTGGGCCGACACGCAGCCGCTCGCCGAGCGCGTCATCGGCATGACGCCGATCCGGTCGATGCGCCAGGTCTACCTCCTGTGGTGCTACGCGCTCCTCGGCGTCGGCATCCTCGCGAAGGGCCCGCCGGGCCTCGGCGTCGTGGGGCTCGTCGGCGTGCTGCACGTCGTGCTGCTCGGCCGCTGGCGCGCGCTCGCGGACGGCTTCTACGAGGTCAAGCGCGGCCTGCTCGTGATGATCGTGGTGTTCCTGCCGTGGCACGTCGCGATGTGGCTCAAGGACGGCCTGCGCTTCATCGACGAGTACCTCTTCACGCACATCCTCAACCGCGCGGCCGTGGGCGTCGACAACTCGCCCGGCACGTTCGAGATGTACACGTCGCAGATCGGCCACGGCATGTGGCTGTGGGCCGGTCTCCTGCCCGCCGCGTTCGCCGCCGCATGCCTGCGCTCGCGCCTCGACACCCGCGCCGGCCGCGTTCGCTTTCACATCGCGCTGTGGGCGATCGCCGGCGGCGTCTTCTTCTCGATCGTGCAGACGAAGTTCCATCACTACATCCTCCCGGTGGTCCCCGCGCTCGGGATCCTCGTCGCATTCTTGCTCGACGACGTGCTCGCGGGCCGCGATCGCCTCCACCCGCTGTGGGCGCTCCTCGCGGCGGGCATCACGCTGCTCCTGTGTCGCGATCTGACGTCGGAGCCCGAGCGGTGGATCGAGATGTTCGTCTATCGCTACGATCGGCCGTGGCCGAACGCCGACCCGTACAACATCGACGTCAGCGACGGCTTCCTCGGCCTCGGCATCGCGGGCGCGCTCGCGCTACTCCTCCTCGCCACGCGCTTCCGCCGCCTCGCGGTCGCCGCGGTGGGCGCTGTCGGCCTCGCGATCTGCGTGTGGGCGCTGCAGTGCTACATGCCCGTCGCCGGCAAGCACTGGGGCATGCGCGAGGCCATCCACGCCTACTACGCGCAGCGCACGGTCTACGGCCAGAAGCTCGTGTACTTCGGGCCCGGCGCGCTGTGGGACGACTGGCACGACGCCACCGACCAGCGCACGTTCGAGACGTTCGTGCCCGACGCGCTCCAGGTCGGCCAGCCGATGACGATCACGGTGCAGCTCGACAAGGCGGAGGACGAGCGCATCACCGAGACAACCGTGGTGCTCCTCGGCTCCGCGACCGCCATCGGCGACCACGCCGTCACCGTGACGCTCGCGCCGGGCGAGCGCGACAAGCTAGGCCCCCTGCTCGCGCGCGGCGCCGAGCCCAACGCCGCCCGCGGCCGCCCGCCGGTGCGCGTGGTGGACGCCGACCGCCTCATCTCGTGGCAGCTCTACTGGCGCGGCGAGGCGTTCTGGTCGGGCGACGAGATCTGGGGCTGGCTCCCCGAGATGAAGACCTCCGACGAGATCAACACGAAGAACGACAACGTCGCGTTCCTCAAGTACATCAACGACCGCACGCGGGCGCCGCTCGGCCGCCGTTACTTCCTCATCACGGAGGCGGGCCGCGCGGTCGGCACGAAGTCGATGATCCCGACCCAGCGCGGCAAGGACTCGTTCGAGGTCATCGACCAGACCAGCAACAAGTTCTGGATCGTGGCGTTCACGCTGTGAGCTCGCGCTCCCGCTCCGATTGACCGCGAAGCCGCCAAGCCGCCAAGCCGCCAAGTCGCCAAGGCCGCCACGCCGGAGCCAAGTCAGCGGTCGAGGGGACGAAGCCCTTTGACGCTCCGAACTGGCTCCGGCACGGCGTCCCTGGCGGCTCGGCGGTTGGTCCCCGCAACCCAGTTTCCTTAGACCTGTCTTCGGACTGGCGCGTGGAATCTAAGTGCTATCCTCAGTCGTTGGGTAGCGGGCACGCGTTCGCCCCGAGGAGTCATGCGCCAAATAGTTGAGACCTCGGCGATCCAGCGCGTCATCGCGCGGACGAAGTCACGCATGCGGCTCCAGTGGGCCATGGACGGCGCCACCACGGGCCTCATCCTCACCGCTGTCGCGGCCCTGCTGATGGTGTTCCTGATCCGCGCCGAGCTGATCGGCGAGGGCCCGGGCGTCATCCTGCTCGCCTCCTCGCCAGCGCTGATCCTGCTGTCGGCCGGCCTGTACGCCGCCCGCCGCATCGATGACGAGCTGGTCGCGCGGCGGATCGATCGGGCCTCGAACCTCTCCGACCGCCTCTCGACGGCGATCGCCTTTGACCGGGCGTTCCAGGCTGGCGGCGATGCAGAGCTCGACACGACCCACGACCTCATGGTCGCCGCGATCACCGACGGCGTCCGCGCCGCGCCGCGCGCGAACATCGTCGCCGCCGCGCCGTTCCGGGCGCCCGCTGACTTTCGGGCCGCGATCCTGTTCGTCGTCCTCTTCCTCCTCATCGGCGGCCTCTCGCTGCCCACGCCGGACCGCGCGCCTCACCTCTACCGCGTCGATCCCGATCACGCGGTCGCGGGCGCCGCGGTCCGCCTCTACGGCACGAACTTACTGCCGGCCGACAGCGTCCCCGCCGACGAGCACGTGCTCCTCGGCAGCAAGCGCCTCGAGATCGTGGAGTGGACGGCGGAGGCCGTCACGGTGCGCCTGCCCGCGTCCGCCCTGCCCGGCCTGACCACGATCAGCCTCGAGGTGCACGGCGCCGCCGTCCCGCCGCAGCCCTTCACGGTCGTCGACCCGAAGGACGTCCGCTACCACGACGAGAAGTCGGTCGCGCTCGATCCCGACGACAAGGCCTACATCGAGGCGATCCTCGCCGAGCTCAAGGCCGTGGCCAAGCGTGACCAGGCGCCCGAGCTCGACGAGTTCGCGAAGAAGATCGAGAAGCTCCTCGCCGACGCCGAGGAGGGCAAGATCACGAAGGAGCAGCTGCTCGAGGCGCTCTCGAAGGCCGAGGACGCGCTCTCGAAGGGCGCCGAGCCGAACCAGGCCGAGATCGAGAAGCAGATGCAGAAGATGGGCGAGGAGCTGGCCAAGGAGAAGACGACCAAGGACCTCGGCGACGCCCTCCAGAAGAACGATCTCGAGAAGGCCAAGCAGGAGCTCGAGAAGCTCACCAAGAAGCTCGACAACAAGGAGCTGACGGACCAGCAGAAGCAGGACCTCGGCAAGAAGCTCGACGACGTCTCGAAGGAGATGCAGAAGCAGGACGCGCAGAAAGACAAGCAGCAGCAGGACAAGGTCTCCAAGACCGAGCAGCAGCAGGACAAGGTGAAGGAGGAGATGCGGCGGCTCGAGCAGCAGAAGAAGGACACCAAGGATCCGCAGCAGCAAAAGGATCTGGAGCGCCGGCTCGAGGACAAGAAGCGCGAGCTCGAGAAGCTCGACAAGCAAGAGCAGGAGCAGAAGCAGAAGGACGAGTCGAACCAGAAGCGCTCGCTCGAGCGCCTCGAGAAGGACATGCAGAAGGCGGCCGAGAACCTCCAGAAGCCGCAGAAGAAGGAGGGCGACAAGGATCAGGACCAGCAGGAGCGCGAGAAGCAGGCCTCCCAGAACCTCAAGGACGCCGCGCGCGAGACGGGCAAGGTCGACCAGGACCAGCGCAAGCAAGGCGCGGAGAAGAAGCTGTCCTCGCAGATGGACGATCTGCGCGAGGCGATGCGGCACGCGAAGCAGAAGGGCAACAAGGGCCCGCAGGACCCGTTCAACAAGCAGGGCCGCCAGCAGGACTACATCTCCCGGGCGCGCGGCGGCAAAGGCAAAGGCCAGGGCGCATGGAAGCCGGGCCAGGGCCAGGGTCAGGGCAAAGGCCAGGGCAAAGGCCAGGGTCAGGGTCAGGGCAAGGGCCAGGGCCAGAACGGCGGCAGCGGCCAGGGCGATCCGCAGGAGTCGGACACCTGGGGCACCGGCCACGACGACAACCTCACCGGCGACGCGACGGACAAGTCCGGCAACACGAAGGACCAGGACCTCCAGGGCGCGCAGGGCAAGAACGGCGGCAGCAAGCGCGAGACGATCCTCGCCGCCGCGCAGAAGGGCTTCGCGAGCGTCGGCTACCAGAAGGTGTTCGCCGACTACCAGCGCATCGTCGAGGAAGTGATGCGGACCGAGAAGCTCCCGTCCAGCTACAAGTACTACGTCAAGCGCTACTTCGCGAAGATCCACCCGAGCATGAGCGCACCGGCGAGCGACGCGCCCGCCGCCCCCGCAGCTCCGAAGAAGGACGCCCCATGAGCACCGCTACTGCCGCCGCCCCGTCGGCGAACGTCGAGTCGACCGTCGCCGGATTCACGAAGGATCTGCGCACGCTCCGCGACGAGATCGGGACCATGATCGTCGGCCAGGAGGAGATCGTCGAGGGCGTGGTCATGTGCCTCCTCGGCGGCGGCCACGCGCTGCTCGAGGGCGTGCCCGGCCTCGGCAAGACGATGCTCGTGCGCACGCTCGCCGAGACCATCCACGCGGACTTCTCGCGCATCCAGTTCACGCCCGACCTCATGCCGGCCGACATCGTCGGCACGAACGTCATCGTCGAGGACGGCAGCGGCGGCAAGCGCTTCGAGTTCCAGAAGGGCCCGCTCTTCGCGAACATCGTCCTCGCCGACGAGATCAACCGCGCCACGCCGAAGACGCAGTCGGCCCTCCTCGAGGCGATGAGCGAGGGCTCGGTCACCGTCGCGAAGCAGACCTACAAGCTCGAGAAGCCGTTCTTCGTGCTCGCCACGCAGAACCCGCTCGAGATGGAGGGCACCTACCCGCTCCCCGAGGCGCAGCTCGACCGCTTCTTCTTCAAGCTGGTGGTCCAGTTCCCCAACAAGGCGGCGCTGCACACGATCCTCGACCGCACCACGAGCGACACGCAACCCAAGCCCAGGGCCGTGCTCCACAAGGAGCGCATCATGGAGATGCGCGAGCTCGTCCGCAAAGTGCCGCTCGCGCGCCAGATCCAGGACTACGCCGTGCGCGTGGTCCTCGCGACGCACCCGGACAACCCCGAGGCCACGCCGCAGAGCAAGAAGTTCATGCGCTACGGCGCCTCGCCGCGCGGGCTCCAGTCGGTGATCCTCGCCGCGAAGATCCGCGCGCTCCTCGAGGGCCGGTACGCCGTCGCCATCGACGACATCCGCCACGTGGCCCCGCCCGCGCTCCGCCACCGCATGATCATGAACTTCGAGGGCGAGGCCGAGGGCATCGAGCCGGACGCGATCCTCGCCGAGATCCTGCGGGCGACGAAGGAGGCGTAGTGGCCGGTCGCTCCACCGCGGCGGCGGCGGTCCCAGCGCCACCGAAGCCCAACCGCGCCGCCGATCGCAGCGAGCTCTTCGACGAGCGCTTCCTGAAGACGCTCGAGCACCTGCACATGGTGTCGCGCAAGGCGTTCGCCGGCACGCTGCGCGCCGAGCGGCGCACGCGCAAGGTCGGCAGCGGCATCGAGTTCGCCGACCACCGGACGTACTCGCGGGGCGACGACTTTCGCTACATCGACTGGAACCTCTACGGCCGCCTCGACAAGCTCCTGCTCCGCCTCTTCGAGGAAGAGGAGGACCTCTACATCTACATCCTCCTCGACGTCAGCGACTCGATGGCCATCGGCTCGCCGCTGCCGAAGGTCCACTACGCGATGCAGGTCGGCGCGGCGCTGAGCTACGTCGGCCTCGCGAACCTCGACCGCGTGTCGATCATCCCGTTCTCGGACCGGCTGATCGATCGCATGGCGCCCACGCGCGGCAAGAACCGCATCTTCCACGTCTTCGAGTTCCTGCGGCAGTGCCAGCTCGGCGGCAAGACCCAGCTCGCCGAGTGCATGAAGCAGTTCGTCACGCAGAACAAGCGCAAGGGCCTCGTCGTGCTGCTCTCGGACTTCTACGACCCCGAGGGCTTCCAGCAGGGCATCAACACGCTCCGCTATCACAAGTTCGAGCCGTTCGTGCTGCAGGTCTACGACCAGCGCGAGGCCGAGCCGAAGCTGCACGGTGACCTGGCGCTCGTCGACTGCGAGACGGGCGATGTCAAGGAGGTCACGATCAGCAAGGCGCTGCTCGAGGCGTACACGCGCGAGCACGAGCTCTACTGCAAGGAGCTCGAGGCGTACTGCACGAAGTACGCGATGCCGTTCTTCCGGACGCACACGGCCATCCCGTTCGACGAGCTGGTGCTGAAGATCTTCCGGTCCGGCGGGTTTTTGCGGTGAGCGAAGCGAGACGTGAAAGTTTGATGGTGACGCGATGAGCGAAGCGAGGCGCGAGTTTTGCGCTGTCGCGGTGAGCGAAGCGAGACGTGAAAGTTTGATGGTGACGTGGTGAGCTTCCTGTCGCCCATCGGCGGGACGATGTTCCTCTACCTCACGCTGGGCGCCGCCGCGCTCGCCGTGTCCGCGTACATCATCAAGATGCGGCGCCGCCGCTTCGAGGTGCCGTTCGCGCAGCTCTGGCGCCGCGTCCTCGATCAAAAAGACGCGAACGCGCTGTGGAAGCAGCTCAAGCGCCTCATCTCGCTGTTCCTGATCCTGGCGATCCTCGGCGTCATCCTGTTCGCCGCGCTCGATCCCACGCTCGGCGCGGTCGATCGCCGCGCCCGCAGCGTGATCGTCCTGCTCGATGCGAGCGCCTCCATGAAGTCGATGGACGGCGACGACAAGGGCGGCATCTCGCGCCTCGACGCCGCGAAGGACAAGGCGAAGCGCCTCGTCGACGGCATGGGCGGCGGCGACGTCGCGATGATCATGAAGGTCGACGGCCAGGCGACCCCGTTGTCGCGATTCTCGACCGACGCGCCGATGCTCGACAAGATCATCGACGGCATCGTCGGCAGCGACACGCCCGCCGATCTGACGCGCGCCCTCGGGGCCGCCGCGGACGCGCTGCGCGACCGCCCGAACCCGCTCATCGTGCTCGTCAGCGACGGCGCGTTCCCCGAGCCGCAGCTCGAGCTCGTGAGCTGGGGCTCCGGCGCGCCCGAGGGCGCGGGCGCGGGCTCTGCCGCGGCCCCGAACCTCGCCGCCGTCGACCTGACCGGCATCGACGTGCGCTACCTGCCCGTCGGCAAGCGCAGCGACAACGTCGGCGTCATCGCCTTCAACGTGCGCCGCTACATCGCGAACAAGGCCGCGTACGAGGTCTACATCGAGGTCGAGAACTTCGGGCAGGAGATGGCCCACCGCAAGCTGACGCTCTACAACGGCGACACCGCCGTCGACGTCCGCGAGCTGCACCTCAAGCCCGGCGAGCGGACGCGCCAGATCTACTCCAAGCTCCCCGCGTCGGACGAGAACCGGCTGCGCGCGTCGCTCCGCCCGATGGAGGGCGCCGGCGGCAGCGACCCGTTCGCTCTCGACGACCAGGCGTTCGCCCTGCTCCCCGCGCGCAAGAAGCAAAAGGTGCTGATGGTCACCGAGGACAACCTGTTCCTCGAGGGCGCCCTGCTCGTCTACGACAACGCCGACCCGCACAAGCTCACCCCCGCCGAGTACACGGCGAACCCGAGCCTCGCCGATGGGATGGACGTCGTGATCTTCGACGACATCACGCCCGAGGTCCTGCCGGCCGCGCCCACGAACCTCGTGTTCTTCCACCCGACGGGCGAGCACTCGCCGTTCGCGATCCACGGCGAGATCGATCACCCGCACATCACGAACCTCGACGAAGGCCACCCCGTGATGAGGTGGATCACGCTCGCCGACGTCTACATGGACAAGAGCAACGTCTTCGCCATCGACGCGAAGAAGGGCGAGGCCGCGCTCGCCTCCGCGATCGACGCGCCGGTCATCGCGGCCAAGCGCGATGGCCACCGCAAGATCCTCGCGTTCGGCTTCTCGCTGCCCGCGGGTGGCCGCGAGAGCGCCACCGACCTGCCGATGCGCGTCGCGTTCCCGATGCTCCTCGTCAACACGCTCGACTGGTTCAGCGGCGACCAGGCCGACCTCCTCACCACGTACCGCACCGGCTCGCGCGAGCGCGTTCCGCTCGACGGCGTGGTCGGCGCGACCGAGGCCGAGGTGAAGGGGCCCGACGGTACGCTGACCGCCACGCCGGTCATCGACGGCCTCGCCACGTTCTATGGCTCGCGCGTGGGCTACTACGACCTCGCCGCGAAGGCGCCCGACGGCAAGGTGATGGCGCAGATCGAGCTCGCCGCGAACCTCGCCTCGCCGTCCGAATCTGACATCGCGCCGTCGGCGGAGCTGTCGCTCGGGCACAAGAAGCTCGAGGCGCCGGAGACGTTCGCCGTCACGCATAGCCAGAAGCTGTGGATCTACTTCGTGCTCTTCGCGCTGGCGCTCATCGTCGTCGAGTGGGTCACCTATCACCGCCGGATCACGGTCTAGCCGATGAAGCCCTGGGTCAAAGATCTCTTCACGGCCGGCGCGCTCGTCCGCATCGCGGTCGCGGTCGCGGCGGCGGTCGGCCTGTGGTTCGGCGTCGACTACTGGCTCGATGGCCGCACGAGCCTCACGATCGATGTCGGCGCGCGGCCGATCGATCTGCTCGCCCCGGAGTGGCTGCACCTCGTGGCGATCGTGCCGGTGTTCTACGCGCTGCGCGTCCTGTCGCTGACGGATCTGTCGATCCTGCAGCAGGTCGTGCAGGCCACGCTGCGCTCGCTCGTTATCGCGGGCATCGCGCTCGCGCTCGCGCGGCCGTCGTGGATCGACCAGACCAACAAGGTGGCCACGGTGGTGCTGATCGACGTCTCGGCGTCGGTGTCGGACAAGCAGCTGGCCGCCGCCGCCGGGTATGTCGACAAGCTCGAGGAGACGGAGGGCCGCGGCAACCTGCAGCTCGTCACGTTCGCGGAGAAGCCGCTCGCGGTCCGGACGACGGACGGCAAGGCGCTGTCGGCCGGCATCGCGCGCCACGCGGGCGCCAGCGCGGGCACGGACATCCAGGCCGCGATGCAGCTCGCGTACGGGCTCTACCCGGACGGCTACCTGCCCCGCATGGTGATGGTCTCCGACGGTAACCAGACGGTCGGCGACGTGGCCGTCGAGGGCTACCGGGCCAAGGAGCTCGGCGTGAAGGTCTCGTGGCAGGCGTTCCCGGCCGACCAGACGAGCGAGGTGCGCGTCGTGGGCGTGACCGTGCCGGACGACGTCAAGGTCGGCCAGCCGTACGAGGTCACGGCCGAGGTGTGGTCGACCGAGCCGCAGCACGCGACGCTCACGCTGCAGCAGGACGAGTTCCCGAACCCGCTCGAGGGCAGCAAGCAGGTCGATCTCAAGGAGGGCAAGAACCTCATCAAGTTCAAGTCCGACGCGAAGCACGCCGGCGCGACGACGTACACGCTGCGCCTCGCGCAGGTCGAGCACGACACGGAGAAGCAGAACAACCAGGCCGTGATGACGGCGCCCGTGAAGGGCCGGCCGAGCATCCTCTACGTCGAGGGTGGCCTGCTGCGCGAGCCGGGGTCGGCGGGCTACCTGCAGCGCGCGCTCGAGCACGAGAACATCGACGTCACCGTGCGTGGCCCCGACGGCCTGCCGAGCAACGCGAAGGACCTCGAGAAGTACGACCTCGTCATGGTCAGCGACGTGCCGGCACACCTCATGGGCGCGGGCCAGATGGCGGCGCTCGACACCTACGTGAACCAGATGGGCGGCGGGCTCATCATGGCCGGCGGCGATGACTCGTTCGGCAGCGGCGGCTACGAGCGCACCCGCATGGAGCAGATCATGCCGGTGCGCTTCGACTCGGAGAAGATGAAGGACCAGCCGGACATCGCGCTGGTGCTCGTGCTGGACCGGTCGGGCTCGATGCAGGGGCAGAAGCTCGAGGCGGCGAAGGAGTCGGCGCGCGCGACGGCGGAGGTGCTCTCGCCGCAGGACTTCATCGCGGTGGTCGCGTTCGACAGCGAGGCCACGACGTACGTGCAGCCGCAGCGCGCGTCGAACCGCGTGCGCATCTCGAACGAGATCGCGCGGCTGCAGGCGGGCGGCGGCACGAACATCCTGCCGGGCCTCGTGATGGCGAACGACATCCTGTCGAACATCAACGCGAAGGTGAAGCACGTCATCCTGATGACGGACGGCGAGGCGCCGACGGACGGGCTCGCCGAGCGCGTGCAGGAGATGAAGTCGCAGCGCATCACCACGTCGTGCGTCGGCGTGCAGGGCGCGGACGCGAACATGCTGCGGATGATCGCGGAGAACGGCGATGGCCGGCTCTACATGGTCGAGGACATCGGCGCGCTGCCGAAGATCTTCATGAAGGAGACGCAGATCGCGCAGAAGAGCCAGCTCGTCGAGGACGCGGTGCACGTGCGCATCGCGAAGCGCGTCGAGGCGATCGAGGGCACGAACGTGGAGAGCGCGCCGGCGCTCAAGGGCTACGTCTCCACGAAGCCGAAGCCGACGTCGGAGACCATCCTCATCAGCGACCTCGGCGAGCCGATCCTGGCGCGGTGGCGGTACGGCGCGGGCACGTCGGTGGCCTGGACGTCGGACGTCAAGAACCGCTGGAGCGCGGACTGGATCCGCTGGGGCGGCTACCCGAAGTTCTGGGCGCAGGTCATCCGCTCGTCGATGCGGCGCAAGGTCTACGACAGCTACGACCTGACGGCGAAGGTGGCGGACGGGCGCGCGCTGGTCACGGTCGACGCGATCGACAGCGGCGACAAGTTCGTCAACGAGCTCGACACGCAGCTCGAGGTCATCGATCCGGCCACGAACAAGACGACGCAGACGATCGCGATGGACCAGACGGCGGCGGGCCGCTACACGGCGGACTTCAAGATCCAGAAGTACGGGTCCTACCTGCTCAAGGCCGTGCACAAGCGGGACGGCAAGACGGTGGCCGAGTCGCTCGGCTCGGTGGCGCTGAGCTACCCGCTCGAGTACCTGCGGACGACGCCCGACCTCGAGCCGATGCGCCACGCGGCGCAGGTGAGCGGCGGCGTCGACCACGCCGAGCCGGCGCAGATCTGGGACCCGGGCAAGGAATCCGTCGACTACACGGAGGACCTGTGGCCGTACGTGCTCGTCGGGGTGGTGGGCCTGTTCCTGCTGGACCTGTACGCGGAGCGGGTGCGGCTGTTCGGGTACCGGACGATCAAGTTCCAGTAGACGAATCCTTTCGGCGCCGGCCGGGCTTCTACCGGTATGAACCATCGCAACGTCGGCACGCTGGACCGCGCCCTCCGCGCCATCATCGCGCTCGCCTGTGTCGCCACGGCGGTGGCGGTGCCGCTCGCCCTGCCCCTGCGCGTCGGTGTCTTCGGCGGCATGGCCCTCTACTTGGCGATCACCGCGCTCGCCGGTACGTGCCTCGGCTATCGTCTGATGGGTCGCTCGACGTGTCCCACCCACGCCCGCTCATGATGACGCTTGCCGCGAGCGGCGACGACGACGCGCTCGCGGCGCTGATGCGCTCATACCACGCTCGCATCCACCGATTCGGCGTGCGGGTCTGCCGCGACGCCATGGACGCCGACGACGCGGTGCAGGAGGCGTTCATCAAGCTCGCGACCCGGCAGGACGTGATAGCTCATCCCGGCGCGCTCGCCTGGCTGATGACGGTCGTTCGCAACGCGTGCCGGCGCCTGCTGCGCCCCTTCGCGCGCGAGCAACGCGCCCTCGGAGCTCGCGTCGACGACGACGGGGAGCTCGCCGACGACCAGTTGACCGCGCCGCAGGCGCTCGAGCGGTGGCAGCTGATCGGGCGCGTCCACGCCGCGATCCGCGCGCTCGAGCCGGGTCACCGCGCGGTGCTGGTGTTGCGAGACCTCGAGGGCTACTCGGGCGAGGAGACGTGTGCGGCGCTGGGGCTCGAGCTCGCCACGATGAAGACCCGGCTCCATCGCGCGCGCGCCCGCCTGCGCGTCACCCTGGCCGAGGCGAACGCCTGAGCCGGCGCCGCCGGCACGCCAGCGGTCCGGGCCGGCGAAGACGCCGTCAATCCTCGGTGGCGACGCCGGCGGGGACACACGTGGCCGGCAGCACGCTGGAGAGCTCGAACAACGCCGGGGCTCGCCCCGGATCGTGGCCCGGCGCGGCGAGCAGCGCCGCCGCATAGACGCGGACCTCACGGTTCCGATCGTCATTGCAGCCCGCGAAGAGCGACGCGTTCTGCAGCGCGGCGATCGCGAAGTCCTCCGCGTGCGGCAGGCCGAGGGACGGCCGCGCCTGGTCCACGAGCCAGAGCCACTGCCGGAACGAACCGGCTCCCGACGGCCAGGCACGCGCCAGCAACGTGAACGCGATCGCGGGCGCCTCCGCCGGGTGGGCCCGCATGTACCGCACGCAGAGCCCATCGTCGGCGCGATAAAGGTGCTCCGTCATCGCACGCGAGCACGTGTAGAGCGCAAGATCCTCGGCGCAGCGCGGTGCGCCGTTCGCCGTGAGGTGAGCATCCCAGCTGCCGCCGAGCGCGTAGACGCGCAGGCCGCGCTCGCACATCGTCTCGGGGTCGGTCACGGCCGGGAGATGCGCGTTCGCGTAGCGCGCGTCGACCGGGCGATCGAGCGCGGCAAGGGTGCCCGCGTACCGGTCGTACAGCGCGGGCGACGCCGCGTGGACATTGAGCCAGCGGAGCGCGTCCGGCATCGTCCACTGATCGGCGAGCAGGTCGGCCTCGTCGGCGAGGATCGCGGCGGCGAGCGCGCGCGGGGCCTGCGGCGCCAGCTTCGCCAGCGCTTCCAGCCGCGCCTCTGGAAGCAGGTCACCGCACCACGCCTGCGCGTACGCGGCCTCGCCGACGCGCGGCGACTTGCGCACGCCGCACGCGGCCGCCTCCGGCGCGTGCGGCAGGAGCGACGGGGGCGCCGTGAGCGGCCACGGAAACGCCGCGCCCCCGGCGAGGACTGGCAGCGGCCCGAGGTCCGGCATCGGCGCGAGCGGCATGTCCCGCCGGTGCGGCGCGGCGGCCGGGCGCGCGTGCCGCGGCAGGCCCTCGATCGCCTCGGCCCCCGGCTGCGCGCAGCCGGCATGCAGCCCCGCCAGCACCGCCAGCCCGCCTAGCCCCGCGCCGCGCCTCATCTGCCGAAGCGTAGCAACCGCCGGCGGTCGCGGTCGATAGCCGACGTTCAACCGGAGTGATCCATGTCCAGACCTGCCCTCTGCGAGCTCTTCCACGCGTCCATGACCCATTCGCGACCCGCTCCCGCCGCGCCTCCGGCCGCCCGTGCGCCGCGCTGGGCCTATCCCGTCGGTGCCCTCGGCGGCGGCGTCATGGGGGCCGGCGTCCTCCTGATGACGGTGTGTATCTGGTCCAACGGGCCCGGACTCTCCATGGCACTTGTCGTCACGGGCGGCGGCGCTGCGCTCCTCGGGCTCGCCGAGCTCGCGTTCCCGCGCCTGGCGGTCGCCGGGATCACGAGCCTCCTGGTCCCGGTCGTGCTTCTCGTGGCGCGCGCGAAGCAACACGATCTCTACGGCCAGGTGTCGGCGACGTTGGTCTGCTTAACGCTAACCCTCTTCGCCTTCGGGCACGCCATCTCCGGCGGGCTGCAGTACACGCGCCTGTTCGCGGCGGCCGCGTTCGTGGGCCTGGTCATCATGCTCGTCAGCGCCGCGACCGACACGGCGCTGTCCGGCAAGCTCGACGTCGCCACGTTTGCCTGTCTTGCGCTCGTCGGCCTCTCGCTGCCGCTCACGCTCGCGCTCCAGCCGATCGACGAGCGGGTCAGGACTTGAGCTTGTAGCCGGTCTTGAAGATCCACGCGATCGCCGTCACGCACACCACCAGCACCCCGAGGATGATCCCGAGGCTGATGCCGACGTTGACGTCGGATGCGCCGAAGAACGCCCAGCGCATCCCGCTGATGAGATAGACCACCGGGTTCGCGAGCGTGATCTTGTCCCACGGCGACGGCAGCATGTTGATCGAGTAGAACGCGCCGCCGAGGAACGTCAGCGGCGTGATGACCATCAGCGGGATGGCCTGCAGCTTCTGGAAGCTGTCGGCCCACAGCCCGATGATGAAGCCGAACATGCTGAACGTCACCGACGTGAGGACGAGGAACGCCACCACCCACACCGGGTGCATCACCTCGTACGGCACGAACACGCGCGCGGTGACGAGGATCAGCACGCCGATCATGATGGACTTGCTCGCCGCCGCGCCGACGTACCCGAGCACCACCTCGATGAACGACACCGGCGATGACAGGAGCTCGTAGATGGTCCCCGACCACTTGGGCAAGTAGATCCCGAACGAGGCGTTCGAGATGCTCTCGCCGAGGAGCGACAGCATCACGAGCCCCGGGATGATGAACGACGCGTACGGCACGCCGCCGATGTCCTTCATCTGCGAGCCGATCGCGGACCCGAATACGATGAAGTACAGCGACGTCGACAGCACCGGCGACACGATGCTCTGCACGATCGTGCGGAACGTGCGCGCCATCTCGAAGCGATAGATCGCGCGGATCGCGTGCAGGTTCATGACGCCTCCTTCTCGGCGCGATTGCTCGCGACCAGCCCCACGAAGATCTCCTCGAGGGAGCTCTCCTTCGAGTGTAGATCCTTGAAGTCGATCCCGTGCTCGACGAGCCGCTTGAGCACCGGCCCGACGCCGCCCTGGTCCGCGGACTGCGCGTCGAACGTATAGGTCAAGGTCGTGCCGTCCGCCGACAACGCGAGCTTGGCGTCGACCAGATCCGCGGGGAGCGCGTCGAGCTTCTGCTGCAGCGTGAGCGTCAGCGTGCGCTTGCCGAGCTTCTGCATGAGCACGTCCGTGTCCTCGATGACCACGAGCTCGCCCTTGTTGATGACGCCGATCCGATCCGCCATCTCCTGCGCTTCCTCGATGTAGTGCGTGGTCAAGATGATCGTCACGCCGCTCTCGCGCAGCGCGCGCACCATCTTCCACATGTCGTGCCGCAGCTCGACGTCCACGCCCGCCGTCGGCTCGTCGAGGAACAAGATGGTCGGCTCGTGAGAGAGCGCCTTCGCGATCAGGACGCGCCGCTTCATGCCGCCGGACAGCGTCATGATCTTCGAGTCGCGCTTGTCCCAGAGCGACAACGCGCGGAGCGTCTTCTCGACGTGGGCCGGGCTCGGCGGCTTGCCGAACAGGCCGCGGCTGAACGTGACCGTCGACCACACCGTCTCGAACGCGTCCGTCGACAGCTCCTGCGGCACCAGGCCGATCTTGGAGCGCGCGCCGCGGAAGTCCGTGATGATGTCGTGGCCATCGGCGACGACGGTGCCGCTCGTCGGCCGCACGATGCCGCAGATGATGCTGATGAGCGTGGTCTTACCGGCGCCGTTGGGGCCGAGCAGCGCGAGGATCTCGCCGCGTCGGATCTCGAGATCGAGCGCCTTGAGCGCCTGGAAGCCACCCTTGTACGTCTTGCTCAGCTTCGTGATCGTCACGATCGGTGGCGCGGCGGGCATGCGGTCCTGCCGTTGTGCCCCGAGCGCGGCCCGGAACAAAGCGCCGCGGCAAACATTGCGCCCGGACGTTCGGGCAGGCCGGCGACCCGCCGATCGATCGGCTTTGTCGGCGCCGCCGCCGGCGCCTGTCCGGAGGAGATCGCCCGCGAAGACGCGGGCTCAGAGACCGCGAAAAAATCGCGGTCTCTGTCGATCGGCTTGTCGGCTCCGCCGCTGGCGCCTGTCCGGAGGAGATCGCCCGCGAAGACGCGGGCTCAGGGGCACGCGATCAGGAGCGCTCGCAACCGGGCGTCGGAGGCATCGGTGCGCTCGAAGGCGCTCAGCAGATTCGCGGCCAGCTCGCGCACCGCGGCATGGGACCCCGCGTCACAACCACCGACGCGGTGCGCATTGGTCAGCGCGGCGATCGCGACCTCTTCCGCGCCGGGCAGCGTCATCGCGCGCGCCGCGTGCCGCGCCACGTCGGCCCACGCCTGCCAGTCCGCGTCCGCGGCCGGCCACGCACGCACGGCGATGGCGAGCTCGATCGCGCGGCGCTCGCCCGGATGCGCGGCCGCGTACGCATCGCAGGCCGCCGTGAGATCCCCGGGCTCGAGGCTCGCGAGCGACCGCGCGCATCGCCACGCCGCGAGGACCGCGTCGCACACGCTCGCATCGCGCGCGGGATGGCCCGCCGCGCGGAGCTCGTGCGCCACCACCGCGAGCGACGGCTCGGCGTCGAGCTGCACCGCGCGCCAGCACGCCACGTCGAGGCTCGCCGGCGCGGCCGGCCGAGCCGCGGCCAGCGCGCGCGCGTCGCCGATCCGTCCCTCCTCCACCAGCGTGGCGACGATCTCGTCGTACAGCGCCGCCGGCATGTGTGCCGTCGCGAGCCAGCTCATCGCACCCTACTCGCCGGCGTGGGCGGCGAGCAGGTCGACGAGATCCGCGTGCGCCGCGCCGCCGATCGTCCCGCGCACGTCATCATCGACGATGCCGCGCAGCCCCGCGAGCCGCTCGCGCAGATCGCCCGTGCACCAGGCGCGCGCGTACCGCGTGAGGCGCAGGCCATCGTCGCGGAGCGCCGCGCAGTGCGCGGTATCGAAGTCGAGCGCCAGGTGAGGCGCGTGCCGCGGTGCATGAAGCCGCGGCCACGGGTACGTCCACGTCGCGGGGACCGGCGCCTCGACCATCGGTCGCGGGACGAGCGCAGGCTCTGCGTGCGCGGTGCCCCCGAGCCCGAGCCCGAGCCCGACCCCGAGCCCGAGCCCGACTGCGACCAGCATCCGCACCATCCGCCCACGTTAGGCCACCGCGCCCCCCAGGTGTCACCGCTTCGCCGGGCGGTGTCACGATCTTGTACTTACCTACTTGCCCGCGTGCGCCTGCATGTACATCTGCGCGAACCGCGGCGGCACGTGCGCGTGCGGGGAGGTCATCCACCACGGGCCACCCGGACGGCGCGGCGCGGCCGCCACGGCGCCCGGCGGGACCGGCGCGGCGGTCGTCGTGGCCTCGGCGCAGCCCGCCTCGGGCGCGAAGCCGATCTGCTTGTTGGGCACGTCGAACACCGTCACGAACGACTGCATCAACGTGTCACCGATCAGCGACCCGTCCTGCGCGGTGCCGCCGGAGTCGGTGATGGAGAGGCACGCGTCCGGCGTCCCGCCGTCGACGGTATCGATCCAGATGTACGACCGCGTGGGCGGCAGGGACAGGACCTTGGGGGCGGAGCCGTCCGTCGTCGGGAAGCTGATCGTCAGCGGCGGCAGCATCGCGTCGATCTGCGTCGGGGTCACCGTGCCGAGATTCACGCAGCCGCCGGTGTTGGTGTTCGCGAACGCCTGGCCCGGGAATAGCGCCTGGAAGCCCGGCGCCGCGTTGACCTTCGCCAGCAGCGCCGTCGCGACCGTGGTCGGCACGAACGAGATGCTCGTCCCGGTGTCCACCGTGGTGTTACCGAACGCCGATGCCGCCGCGCCGAGGCTATCGCTGCCGACGCCCAGGCTCGCGATCTCGACCTCGTAGAACGGATCGTTCGGGACCATCGGCGTGAGCACCGGCGCCGTCCGCG
>JANXOM010000310.1 GCA_025353585.1 Deltaproteobacteria bacterium | reverse complement strand
GCCGCCCGTCGCGGCGAGCCCGCACCCGTCGACGAACGACGCGAGCGCGGCGGCGGTGAGGGCGAGCGAGAGGGTCGCCGCCGCCGCGCGTTGGAGCGGCCGCGCCGCGCGCCACGCGGTCGCGATCACCGCGCCGAGGTGGAGCGCGAACACCAGCGTCGCCGCCTCACACGCGGCGGGTCCGAGCGCGCGCGCGACCCCACCCGGGCCGGGCTCGACCGTCATGGGCGCGTAGGACACCCAACCCGTGTCGCCGCCGGCGGTGGTCCGCACGAGCAGGATGACGATCGCGGCGAGGCCCGCCACCCCCAGCCCCAGGCCGACCCACGCGACCGCGGGCGCGACGAGGCGGCGGACGCCGAGCAGCGCGGCCACCGCGATGTAGCCAAAGCTGCCGGCCAGCACCGGCGCGCCGACGGCGAACGCGAGGAGCCCGTGCACGCCGAGCATCGTCGTGTAGCGCTCGCCGCCCCAGGCGGGCCCGGGCGCCCACAGCTCGAGCTGGCAACCCACGCCGCCGACGAGCCCGGCCAGCACGATCAGCGCCACGACCGCGAGCTGCGCGCGGGCGAGGTACACGGCGGTCCGCGGGGCCTCCATCGCCGCATCGTACGCACGAACGCGAGCGCGATGGGCGCGGCGGATCCCACGGAGCGGCCGAGCGCGGCTCGGTTCACGGGACCGCCGGCCGCCGCGGGCGCAGCACAGCTTCGACCTCGGCTGTGGGGACGACGCTCTACACGTCGTCCGGACGCGCACAGCAGCATCTCGGCGCGGCGGCGTTTGCACCGTCGGCGCCGCGGTAGACTCGACGCGGGTGGCAGGCTCGTTCGCTTGCGGCGGCGACGCACCCAGCGATCCCCGCCCGGGACCGCAGGCATTCAACCCGGAGGAAGCAGTATGACTCGACATTGGATCTGGCTCGCGCTCGCGTGTGCGACCGCGGGCTCGGCGGCACCGGCGTCGAGCGCGCCGGCAGGCAACGGTCGACAGGTCCGCTTCGTCGGGATTCACCCGATCCCGAAGTCGGAGGGCGGTGGCATCTGCTACATCGAGGGCCCGCACGTCCACATCTACGCGGCGAACAAGATCGAGTATCGCGCGCACGGTCCCGACCACTACTTCGTCGGTGATCCGGTCGCGTACGGCTACGACGGCCCGCGCGTCGCCTACAAGGGCCCGCATCCGATCCACGTCGACGTCGACGTCGGCGGCGATCCGGACGTGGAGTACTGCTACCTCACGGGGCCGCACTATCACGCGTTCGCGCCGCCGGACGGCCCGGACTTCAAGCTCCAGGGCGACGCGTACTTCTACGTCGGCGAGCCACCGCGCGTCTTCTTCGACGCGCGGCCGACCTACATCGGGATCAACGAGACCTACCGGCCGCTGACCTACGAGCGGCCCGTCGTCACGATCGACGCGCCCGTCGGGTGGCTCGGCGCGCGCGCCGCGCTCGACGGCCCACGCGTCGAGCCGGTGCGCGTCGAGCCGGGCTTCGCGGTCGGCGCGGACGTTCGCGTCCAGCTCCCGAGCATCCACATCGGCCTCGACGTCGGGGGCCCCGGCGTCCTCGTGCGGGAGCGCCCGGTCTATATCGAGGAGCGCGGCAAGCACGACAACGGCCGCCACAACGGCCACCACAAGGGCCACTGATGAGGCTGGCGTGGCTCGCGGTGATCCTCGTCGGTGGCTGCGGCGGCAAAGACAGCGCGCCGGGCAGCGGCAGCGGCGGCGGCTCGGGCGCGGTCTCGGGCCCGGCGGCGGCGGTGGCGACCGCGCGCGACGAGCTGCTCGCGACCTGGTCGAAGGCGGGGCTCGCGGTCACGGCCTTCGCGCCGACCGCGTCGCCCGTCGGCGCCGACTGCGCGGCCGGCGTGGTCGCCAAGCTCGACGCGCTCGTCTGCGTGCTGCCGTCCTCGGAGCAGGCGAAGCATCAGGCCGAGGCCGGGCTCGCGTGGGTCGGCGATGCGACCGGCGCCGCGCAGGCGTACGGGGCGCTGGTCGTCGTCATCGCCGATCGCAGGAAGGCGGATCCGACCGGGCGCACGATCAATCAGCTGTTCAAGCTCGCGCCGCCCTGACCGGCGGACGGCGCTACGTCGGAGGACTTGGCCTAGAGCTCGATCCCGACGGGGGCCGAGTACGGCAGGGGGGCGGAGCTAGAGGCGACGAGCAGGACGCGGAGCGGGGATGGGCGAGCGACATGAGGCCTCCGGGTGGTTGGGTGATGGGACGCCGACCGGGCTGGAACAGGTCGTCGGTCCCGGTGCAGCCGCCCGTCGCGCCCCTGCCAGCTCGCTCCGACGCCGACGCAGGCCGCCGCGCCGCATCGGAGCCACCACCAGAGTCGCTCGGGCCGACATCCCCACATCCCCTCGCATCAGTTGCGACGAGTGGCCGTACGCGTCCTTCAGGACGTGACAGGTGTCGCTCTCCGGGTTGCACGACATCGGGTTGGCTCGCCGGGTGACGGCGCCGTGACAATCCGCGTGCGCGGTGACGCCAGCGTGACATCGGGCCCCGGCGCCTTGGTCGCCCTGCGCTCCCGGCCCAGGATGAGCGATGACGATCACGATCCGCACCGCCCGGCTCGCCGACGCCGACGCCCTGGCCGCCCTCAACCGCGCCGCTTACCCGGATCTGATCCAGGATGGCGTCGTGTTCGGCGCACCGCAGCTCCGCGGGCACCAGGTGCGGTTCGCCCGCGGGCAGCTCGTCGCCGAGCTCGACGGCCGGCTCGTGGCCGGGATGGCGACCTTCGTGCCGCCGCGCGACCTCGACGCGCTCGCGCTCCACACGTGGATGGGCGTGACCGACGGCGGGACGTTCGAGCGCCACGACGCGGGCGGCGACACGCTGTACCTCGCCGACATCTATGTAGACCGCAGCGCGTGGAGCGCGGGCGTCGGGCGGGCGCTGTACGCCGCGCTGTTCGCGCTGTGTCGCGAGCTCGGGCTAGCGCGCGTCGTGGGCGGCGGTCGGCTCTACGACTTCGTCGATGCGCCGGCGGACATGGCGCCGCAGGCCTATGTCGAGGCCGTGCTCCGCGGCGAGCGCCGCGACCGCGTGTTGCTCTCGCAGCTGCGCGCCGGGTTCGAGGTGAGGGGCCTCTTGCCGGGCTACCTCCACGACGGCCGTAGCCGGCACTGCGCGACTCTGATCGTGTGGGAAAACCCGGAGCGGGAGAGCACCCGAGCCACGAGCGGTGCGAGTCAAAACGAACGTGCAGCAGGCGAGCGCGTGGCGAGATCGACCAGGGCCATGAGTGCGTGAGCCGGCGACTGGCAGGACCGCCCGAGCGCTTCGGGCAAGCACACCAGCTTCGATTCGCCGAACACGCGAGCCGCAAGTAGACCGGACACCTCGGATCGACTGCTACAGGATAGCCCCCGATGCCGAGCCAGATGACTCTTCAACGTGTGCATGCGTGAACCCTAGCGGCCGCGCGTGTCAGATCGGCGAACACCTCGGGCCGCGACGGTGACGATCGCGGGACTCTGGTGCCGCGCAGCCGACGTCAGCCTCGCGTGCTACGTCGTGACAGATGGCGGCGCGTCGTGCTCCAGAGGTCGCGGGTCCCGCGGTCGAGGGCGGTCCTCCGGCCGGGCCGGCCCGGCTCGAGCTCGCGATCACGCCGGCGGGTCACCTCGTCGCCCGCGCCACGGAGGCCGCGGACGGCCCGCTCCTCGCCGCGGATGTTGCCGCGCGGATCAGCGCTGCCTTCGCGACCGGTGCGGCCGAGGGGCTCCTGCAGCTCGGCTTGACCGAGGTCACGACGCCGCTGCCAGCGGTGCTCGGGTTCTTCCGAGACCTCGCGACGCGGTTTGTCGGGGCGGTCTGCGCGCGGGGCGAGGACACCACCGCGCCGATCTCCCCGCTGGACGACGTCGCGCTGGCCGCGCTCGTGGCGAGTGCGCCTCCGATGATCGGCGGTGAATACCTGAGCGCGTCCGTGCTCGCGGAGCAGTGGCGCGGGCTCGACCACGCGTTCGCGGCCGCGCTGCGGACGAGCGGCGGCCGGGTCGCGGAGCTCCTGCACGCGCACCATCCCGCGTGGCACCTCGTCGGGCGGGTCCACTTCAACCTCGCGGAGAATCGCGGGGACGACGAGGCTCCGTTCGCGTTCCTCGCCACGTACACGACGCGGCTCTCCGCGCAGGCCACCGCGCAGCACGTTCCCCTCGGCCAGGCGCTGCGGGAGTATGCCGGCGCCCGGGCGAAGGCGGAGCTGCAGGCGCTGCTCGCGCCGGTGCGGCGGGCGGCCGATGCATGCCCGTGGCTCGCGGAGATGGTCGAGGTAGGCGAGCTCTTCCAGCCGCTGCGGTGGACCGCGGCCGACGCGCTCGGCCTGCTCGCCGATGCGGCGAAGCTCGAAGCCGCGGGCGTGGTGGTGCGGATGCCTAGAGGCTGGGGCGGTCGGCGGCCCGCGCGGCCTGCGGCCACCGCGACCGTCGGGACCAAGGCCGCGAGCGGGCTCGGCGGTGATGCGTTGCTCGACTTTCGCGCGACGGTGGCGTGCGGCGGCGAGCCGCTGACCGAGCGCGAGCTTGCGGATCTCCTCGCCGGCACCGACGGGCTCCGGATGCTGCGCGGGCGCTGGATCGAGCTCGACCGCGCCGAGCTCACGGCAGCGCTGGCTCGCCTCCGCGCGCTCGAGCACGCCGCCGCCGGCGGCATCGGGTTCGCCGAGGCGATGCGGCTCGTGGCCGGGGCGCCGATCGCCGCGGGTGAAGCGGCCGCCACGGCGCCGCCGCGCGTGGTGGCCGGCGCGTGGCTCGCCACGACCCTCGCGGGCCTGCGCACGCCGGCGGGCCTCGCCGCGGTCGAGCCCGGCGCGGCGCTCCGCGCCGAGCTCCGGCCATATCAAGCGGTCGGCGTGCGGTGGCTGCACCTGCTCGCGCAGCTCGGGCTCGGCGCGTGCCTCGCCGATGACATGGGCCTCGGCAAGACGATGCAGGTCATCGCGCTCTTGCTCGTCTCGCGCCAGACCGCCGCCGCCGGCACGCACCTCCTCGTCGCCCCGGCCTCGCTCCTCGGCAACTGGGAGAGCGAGCTCGCGCGCTTCGCTCCGAGCTTGCGCGTGCTCGTCGCGCATCCATCGGCGCTGCCGAGCGCGAAGCTCGGCGCACAGAAAGCGCCGCCGCTCGCGGCGGTCGACCTGGTGATCACGAGCTACGGAACGCTTGCCCGGGCGCCGTGGTTGACCGCCACGCACTGGGGGCTCGCGATCCTCGACGAGGCCCAGGCGATCAAGAACCCGGGGACGAAACAGACCCGCGCCGTCAAGACCCTCACCGCCCACGCCCGCATCGCGCTGACCGGCACGCCGGTGGAGAACCGCCTCGGGGATCTCTGGTCGATCTTCGACTTTCTCAACCCCGGGCTCCTCGGCGGCGCCAAGGAGTTCACCCGCTACACGAAGGCGCTCGACGCACACGGCTACGCGCCGCTCCGGGAGCTGATCCGCCCGTACATCTTGCGCCGGCTCAAGACCGACCGCTCGGTGATCAGCGATCTCCCGGACAAGACCGAGGTCACCGCGTACTGCGGGCTCTCGCGCAAGCAAGTCGCGCTCTACCAGCAAGCGGTCGACGACCTCGCTGCGGTCCTGCGCGCGAAGGACGGCATCGCGCGGCGCGGGGCGGTCCTCGCGTCGCTGGTGCGGTTCAAGCAGATCTGTAACCACCCCTCGCAGTGGCTCGGGGACGGCGACTGGCGCGAGAGTGACAGCGGCAAGCTCGAGCGCGTCCGCGAGCTGGCGGAGGTCATTGCCGCGAAGCAGGAGAAGTTGCTCGTGTTCACGCAGTTCCGCGAGACGTGCGCGCCGCTCGCGGCGTTCCTCGCCGGCGTCTTTGGCCGCGCGGGGCTGGTGCTCCACGGCGAGACGCCCGTCAAGGAGCGGAGCGCGCTCGTGCGTCGGTTTCAGGATGACGAGGACGTGCCGTTCTTCGTGCTGTCCCTCAAGGCGGGCGGGACGGGGCTAAACCTGACGGCGGCCTCGCACGTCCTGCACTTCGACCGCTGGTGGAACCCGGCGGTGGAGGATCAGGCAACCGACCGCGCGTTTCGCATTGGCCAGCGCCGCAACGTGCTCGTCCACAAGCTCGTGTGCCGCGGCACGGTCGAGGACCGGATCGACGCGACGATCGCGAGCAAGCGCGTACTCTCGCGGCAACTGCTGGAGGGGACCGCAGAGCCCGCGCTGACCGACCTCTCCGACGCCGAGCTGCTAGCGCTCGTCTCGCTCGATCTGAACAGCGCGCGGATGGAGGACCAACGATGAGCTCCTGGGATCGAGGCGGCTACGGCTACGGCTGGGCGCCGAAGCAGACGGTGGGCATGCGCCGCGCCGAGGCGGCACGCAAGATCGCGGATGCGGCCCGCCGCGGCACCCCGCTGGCGCCCGTCGAGGTGGCCGGACGCAAGATCGCGGAGACGTTCTGGGGCAAGGCGTGGTGCGACAACCTCGAACGCTATCAGGACTTCGCCCATCGGCTCGGCCGTGGCCGCAGCTACGTGCGCAGCGGCTCGGTGATCCATCTGGAGGTCGCGGCCGGCACGATCCGCGCGGTCGTCAGCGGCTCCGAGCTCTACGAGATCGCGATCACGATCGACGCGGTGGCGAAGCCCGCTTGGCGTGCGATCCAGACGGCGTGCACGGGGAGCATCGGCTCGCGCGTGGATCTCCTGAGCGGCCGGCTCTCGGATCCGGTGATGGAGCGGCTCTGCGCGGACCGTACCGGCCTGTTCCCGGCGCCCTCCGCGATCACGTTCACGTGCAGCTGCCCCGACCACGCGATCATGTGCAAGCACGTGGCGGCGGTGATGTACGGCGTCGGCGCGCGGCTCGATCACACGCCGGAGCTGTTGTTCACGTTGCGGCGCGTGTCCGCCGACGAGCTCATCGCCTCCGCGCTGTCCGCGCTGCCGACCGCGGCGCCGGCGGCCCGCGCGCTCGCGCCGGAGGGGCTGGCGGCGCTGTTCGGGATCGAGCTGGCGGACGCGCCCGCCCGCCCGCCGGCAACGCGCGCGGCCAAGAAGCGGCCGGCGGCGAAATCGCGAGTGGCGGCAACGCCCGCGGTCAAGAAGCGCGCGGCGACGAAGCGGTCGGTGGTGGCGAAGAAGAAGCCGGTCGTGACGAAGAAGACCGCCGGTCGGGCCCGATGACGACGACGGCGTGGGCTCGGATCAGCTAGGGCGGGGCGCTCCCGAACGCTGCCGCGGACCCCTGTCGCGCTGGCTGGCCCTTCGGTTATGCTGGGCCTGATGGCCATTGCGGGATGGGTGCGTGAACGTCTGTGGCCGGCCGAGAGCTGGTCGGACGAGCTCGCGAGGTTGCGCCGCGACGTCCCACTCGAGGCCCCGGGCGCGCGCCGCGTCGTCCGCCTGTTCGACCTCGCATGGGCGAGCGAGTACTGCGACCCGGACCGCGGGCGCGCGCTCGAGCTCTACCTCGCCGCGTGGCGCGAGGGGCACGCCGAGGCGGGCACCCACGCGAAGCGGCTCGCCGGGCAGCTGTTCTCGCACGTGAAGGTCGCCGAGCTCGCCGTCGCGGACGGGGACGCCTACGCCGCCGGCGCGGCCTTCCTCGACGCCGGGCTGTCCGAGCTCGCCGCCGAGCCGCTGCAACGGCTGATCGACCAGCACAAGGACAAGCGCGGCACGCTCCCCGAGGGGACGCGCGTCCTCCTGCAGCTCGCGCGGCACCAGGCGGTAGACGCCGAGGCCGAGATCGTCGCGGCGCTGGCGCGCGCGGCCCAGGCGACCGGGCCGGACGCGGTCGCGGCCTACGTGTACGCCGCGCGGGTCGCCCGCGTCGGAAACCGGCGCGATCGCCTGCCCACGATCCTCGGCGCCGCGAGCCGCGCGTGCCCCGGTAACGAGGAGATCCTCGCGCTGGTGGAGCTGCGCCTCGTCGAGGCGAACGACGCGGACGGCCTCCTCGCGCACTTCCGCGACCGCTTCGAGCGCGCGCCCACACGCGGCGAGTACGTCGACCTCGTGCGCCGCGCCGCGCTCGAGCTGATCGCCTACAACCTGCAGCCGGGCCTCGGCCTCCGCCTCTTGCGCATGAGCCTCGAGCACGCCTACGCCGCGGAGCTGCCGAGCATCGGCTCGCATATCGCGGCGTGGGAGCACCTCATCGCGCACGCGGCCGCGCAGCAGTCGACGCTCGAGCTCGTGCCGCTGCTCGTCCAGGCGATCGCAGCGCCGCTCCCTGACGACGACGCGATGTACCTCGCGCGCACCGGCCTCGCCATCGTGTGGAAGGATGGCAAGGACACGCTCGCCGCCCAGCCGTACGCCGCGGTGGTCCTCGACTTCGTGCGCGATCACCCGCTCGCGTCCGCGCTCGTCGCGACGGTGACCGGTCAGCCGGCCGCGCCGGCACCGCGCCGGCCGTCCGCGCCCGCGCTGGCGGCAACCCCGGTCGCCGCGCGCACCACGGG
>JANXOM010000304.1 GCA_025353585.1 Deltaproteobacteria bacterium | reverse complement strand
CCGCCGCCGAGCGCGAGCAGGCGGAGGCCCGCGCCGCCGCCGCGCATCAGGGCGCGCTGGCCGCGCTCGCCGCGACGCACGCCGAGGAGCTCGTGGCCCGCACGGGGGATCAGGAGACCGCCCGCACGCAGCTCCAGCGCGCACACGCCGAGGCGCTCGCGGCCCGCGATGCCGCGCTCGCCGCGCGCGATGCCGCGCACGCGGACACGCTCGCCGCGAAGGACGTCGAGCTCGACACGGTGTCACGCGACCGAGAAGAGGCGATCGCCGCCAAGGAGCGCGAGCACCAGCGCGCCCTCGCCGCGAAGGATCGCGACCACGCGAGCGAGCGCGAGCAAGCCGCCGCCGAGCACGCGTCGCGCGAGAACGAGCTCGCCGCCGCTCGCGAGCACGACATCGCCGAGCAGACCGCGGCCCGCCAGGCCGAGGCCGCGACGCACGCCGCCGCGCTGGCGGCCGCCGCCGATGCGGCCGAGGCCGATCGCGAGCGGGCAGACGCCGCGCTCGCCACGACCCTCGCCGCGGCGCGCGCGCAGGCCGAGCAGCAGGTCGCCTCCCACGCGGCTGCGCTCGCCGAGCTGCGCGCGGAGCTCGATCGCCAGTCCGCGGCGCACGGCGTGCAGCTCGACGCGCTCCGCACCGAGCACGCGCAGTCCGCGACCTCGGACGAGGCCGCCCGGGGCGCGCTCGTGCAGCAGCACCAGGCCGCCGCCGATGCGCTGGCCGCCGCCCACGCTGCCCGCATCGCGGAGGCCGAGGCCGCCCTCGCCGCCGCGCATGACGAGACGCGCGCGCAAGCCGAGGCGCACCGCGCCGCCCTCGCCGCCGCGCAGGACGAGACGCGCGCCGCCGCCGAGGCGCACCGCGCCGCGCTCGCCGCGGCCCGCGCGGCCGCGGACGAGGAGCTCGCCGCGCAGCGCGAGGCGGCCGCTCGCGAGGCCGCCGAGCATCGAGGCCAGCTCGCGGGTACGCACCGCGCCGCCGAGGAGGCGATCGCGATCCACAAGGGCGAGCTCGCCCGCGTCGGGGCCGGGCACGCCCAGGCCATCGCCGATCTGACCGCGACGCACGAGCGCGCGTCCGCGGTCGCCGCCGGCGAGCTCGTGCGGTCGATGGCCGTCGCGAACGCGCACCACGCCGAGGCGCTCGCGGCGGTGACGGCGGAGACCGACGCGACGGTCTCCGCGCTGCGCGACGAGACCGCGACGACGCTCGCCGCCGCGCGGACCGAGCACGAGCGTCAGCTCGCGAGCGGGGCCGCCGACCACGCGAAGGCCGTCGCGAGCCTGACGAGCGACCACGAGCGCACGGTAACCGCGCAGGCGACCGAGCACGCGCGGGTGGTGTCGATGCTCGAGACCTCGGCGAAGAAGCAGATCGAGGACCTCACGACCGAGCGCGACGAGGTCCGCCGCGGCCTCGCGGGCGCGCGCGATAGCCTCAAGCGCAGCGAGAGCGAGCTCGCCTCCGCCGTGCAGACGATCGCCGACCGCAACGCAGAGCTGCGCGCGCATGCGACCGCCATCGCCGAGCGCGACCAGCGCATCAGCGAGCTGCGCGCCGAGCTCGCCGGCCTCGAGCAGGAGAACGGGAGCTACCAGGAGCAGGTGCTGCGCGCGTACCAGAAGATCAAGACGGACGAGGCGATGGTCGCCCGGGCGCGCAAGGCGATGGCCATCGCGCTCACCGTGCTCGATGACCAGGGCAATCCCCCCGGCGCGTGAGGGTGTGGAGACTCGTGCCCCCGGATCGTTGCGGCCGCCCCCAGGTCAGGGGTTGCCGTAACATCCCTGTCATGGGAGCGCACGTAGGTGCCCGATCCGACGGTGGATCTGCACGTCGTGTCGTGGCATCGCGGGTGCAGCTCCTCGCCGCGATGAGGGTCCTGGCCACGCTGTTCGTGCTCGCGGCGGCGGCGGGCACGGCGGCGGCGAGCCCGAAAGTGGCCGTCGTTCTGATCGACGGCGACTCCACCACGGGCCAGCTGACCGGCGTCGTCGCGGAGGAGGCCGGCAAGCACGCGACCGTCCTCGACGCCGACCTCGTGGAGAAGGCCGAGCACGCGCTCGCCATCGACGGCGTCCCCGAGGGCCGCGACCTGAAGAAGCTCCGGGCGCGCCTCAAGGCGGACGTCGTGGTGACGGGCAAGATCGCGAAGGCGGGGAGCAAGCTGAAGCTCTCGCTGACGGTCACCGGGCGCACGGGCAAGGCGGAGTCGTTCGCCATCCTGTTCACGAAGTCGTCCGCGAAGCCGTTTCGCGTCGAGCTCGCGAACGCGCTCAAGAAGCACGTGGCCGGCGTCGACGCGACCGCGAAGGCTGGCGATGACGACGACGAGGACGACAGGCCGAAGAAGCCGCCCCCGCCGCCGCCGGACGCCGAGGCGGACACGCGCGCGGCGAAGCGCGAGAAGGACAAGGACCGGGAGCGCGACCGCGAGCAGAAGGAAAAAGACAAGGACGCCGAGGCTCACCGCCACAAGCGCGTGGCCGCGAAGGACAAGGAGTCCGACGACAGCGCCGACGACGATGGTCGGACCGAGATCCACAAGCGCCGCAAGAGCTCGCTCGAGACCGACCGCAACCCGGTCACGCAGAGCGCGCTCTTCCTCGACGGCGGCGCCGCGGGCCTGCGCCGCACGCTCGGCTACGCGGCGACCCCGACGGGCACGCCGCCGCCCGGTGTCGGCACGGCCGGCGCGACCGCGCAGGTCGAGGGCGCTTATTACCTCGGCGACTCGGTGTCGGGGTTCGGCGTGGTCGGGACGCTGCGCCAGACGCTCGGCCTCGCCATCACGGTGCCCGGCACGACCCTCGCATGTCCGATCACCGAGGCGACGTACACCGTCGGCGTGCGCTACCGGATCCCGTTCGCGGGCGAGTCTTCGCTCACGTTCGGCGCGAGCTACTGGCGCTATCGCTACCTCGCGAACCGCAAGAAGCTCGGTGACTCGCCGGGCATGCTCGACATGCCCGACGTCGACTACAGTGCCATCGCGCCGGGCGCCGAGGTGAAGTACGCGCTGTCGCGAAAGTCGGCGCTGTTCGCGTCGCTGCTGATCCCCGTCGTCACCTCGAGCGGCCCCGTCACGACGACGATGGGCGGCAAGGCCAGCTTCGGGTTCGCCTTCGACGGCGGCCTCGACATCGCCCTCGCGCCGCACTACGGCCTCCGCTTCGAGGCGATCTTCGATCAGATCGGCATCGCGTTCGACCCGACGAACACCGTCGCCATGAGCCGGGGCATCACGGCGGCGACCGACCGCACCATGGGCATCGTCGCGACCTTCGCGATGATCTACTGAGCCGCCGCGGCGCGTCCAAGCGGGCCCCGGCGCGCACGTGCCTACGATGCCGTGCGGGCCACGGGCACCTCGTGCCCCTGCTTCCACAGCGCGCGCTCGATCGCGAGGAGCAGCGGCCCGAACGTCGCGCGCTCCAGCGCCGACACGACGAACCCGCCCTCGGCGTGCGCGGCGAGGTGCTCGGCCTCGTCGGCCGGCAGCCGGTCCGCCTTGTTCCACACGAGGAGCCGCGGCTTCTCCGCCAGCCCGAGCTCGGCGAGGATGCGCTCGACCGCGCCGATCTGCTGCTCGCGATCCGGATCGCTCGCGTCGACCACGTGCAGCAGGAGATCCGCGTCCTCCATCTCCTCGAGCGTCGCGCGGAACGCCGCCACGAGCTCCTCCGGCAGGTCGCGGATGAAGCCCACGGTGTCGGTGATCACGACCTCGTGCTCGTGCGGGAAGCGCAGGCGTCGAGAGATCGGATCGAGCGTGGCGAACAGCTTGTCGGCCGCCACCGTGTCGCTCTGCGTCAGCGCGTTGACCAGCGTGGACTTGCCCGCGTTCGTGTAGCCGCAGATGGCCACGATCGGCACGTCGCGGCGGCCGCGCTGCTTGCGGCGCAGGCGGCGGTCGTCGGCGAGCTCGTCCAGCCGCTTCGCGAGCAGGTGGATGCGGTCGCGCGCGCGGCGGCGGTTGATCTCGAGCTTCGTCTCGCCGGGGCCGCGCCCGCCGATGCCGCCCGTGAGCCGCGACATCATCGTGTTCTTCTCGATCAGCCGCGGCAGCGCGTACCGGAGCTGGGCGAGCTCGACCTGGAGCTTGCCGTCGCGGCTCGTGGCGTGCTGCGCGAAGATGTCGAGGATCAGCATCGTGCGATCGAGGACCTTGAGCTCGGTCGCCTCGCTGATCGCGCGGGCCTGGCCCGGCGAGAGATCGGGGTCGAAGATCACCGCCTCGGCGCCGAGCTGCATCGCCGTCACCAGGATCTCCTCGAGCTTGCCGCGCCCGACGAGGAACTTCGGATCGGCCTCGGGCCGCTTCTGCACGAGCACGTCGAGGACGCGCACGCCGGCCGTGCGGCACAGCTCGCGCAGCTCGGCCACGCGGGCATCGCTGTCCTTCGCGCCCTTGAGCTGCACGTGCACCAGGAGCGCGCGCGCGCTGCCGGTCGGGCCGCGGTCCGTCGAGGCCGCGCGATGAGCCCGCGCGAGGTCGGCCTCGATGCTCGCGATCAGCTGGACGAAGTCCACGCTCGGCGCGTGCGGGTCCTGCACCGGGAGCTCGATCGGCGGCCCGTTCGCCACCACGTGCGCGACGTAGAGCTTGCCCGGCCGGCCCGCCGCGTCGACGGTGATCGCCGCCACCGCGTCGAAGCGCAGGAGCGCGAGATCGGTCAGGTCATCGCGCGTCAGCGGCTCGTTACGCAGGTGCGTGTGGACGAGCCGCAGGCCGCGCAGGCGGCCCGCGCCGCCACGCATGCGGCCGATGTCCGGCATCGTGATCTTCGACGCGTCGCCGACCATCACGTGGGCCACCGCGCCGCGCCGGTCGATCAGCACGCCGACCTGACGATGCAGCTCCGCTGCCTGCTGCGCGAGCTGCGCGGCGAGCTCGCTCGAGACCAGCTCCGCGGGCGCGACGCGGCGCCGGTACAGGCGCTCGAGGCCCTTGATCTCCGTGGTGTTGAGTCCGGCCAGGTTGCCGGTGACCTCGTCGTTCATCCCGCGGCGACTGTAGCCTCATGACCGATGGCGCGCAGCAGCTCGTCCTCCGTGAACGGCTTCATCAGGAACCGCGACCAGCCGCCGCTCGGCATGTCCACCGCGTTGTAGCCGCTCATCAGCACCACGCGGGCCGACGGCCGCTCGCCGTGGAGCCGCGTCGCCAGGTCGGGGCCGCTGAGGCCCGGCATCGTCACGTCGACCAGAAACGCGCCGGGCTCGGACGTGCGCGCGAGGGCGATGGCCTCGTCGCCGGAGCCCGCCTGCAGCACCCGGTAACCGACCAGCTCGAGCTGCGTGGCGAGCGTGCGGCGGACGAGGTCGTCGTCGTCGACCACGAGCACCGTGCCGCACGAGATGGCGTGCTGCTCGCCGGTCGTGCGCGCCGGGAGCGCCCCGGTCGCGACGGGCAGGAACATCGAGAACGTGGTGCCGCGGCCGGGCTCGCTCGCCACGACGAGCGTCCCGTGGTGCCCGCGCACGATCCCGTGGACGGCGGCCAGCCCGAGGCCGCGCCCGAGGCCCTTGGTCGAGTAGAACGGGTCGAAGATCTGGGGCATCGCGTCGGCGCCGATGCCGCGCCCGGTGTCCGCCACCTCGAGGACGACATACCGCCCCGGCGCGGCGTCCGGCCGCGAGCTCGCCGAGAGCGCCGCCTCGTCGAGCTCGCGATACCCCGTGCGGATCGTGACGGTGCCGCGCGGCCCGTC
>JANXOM010000290.1 GCA_025353585.1 Deltaproteobacteria bacterium | reverse complement strand
GCCACCGAGCCGGCGCCCGTGATCGCGATCGTCGGCGCCTCGAGGCCGATGAAGCCACCCGCGCCGCCGCCGCCGCCCCCGCCCCCGGCCGCCGCGTTCTTGGTGCCGCCCAGGCCGCCCTCGCCGAATGACGACAGATCGGCGGAGATCTGGATCGCGGAGCCCGCGAGCAGGTAGATCGCGCCACCGCCGAAACCGCCCAGGCCGCCGCCGCGCGTGCCGTCGCACCCGCCCGCGATCTCGGTGACCGGGACCAGGGCCGTCGCGGCCTGCCCGGCTCCCGGGCCGCCGCCGTTGGCCCCGAGCGAGCCGAAGGACCCGCCCGCGCCGCCGCCGACTCCCGTCCCCGCCGAGTCGCCGCTGCACTCGCGGCCCGCGTCCGGCCCCGGGGAGAGCAGCGACACCGGCACCTGTTCGTCCCAGCCCGCAGTGACAGAGCCGTCGATCGTGATGGTGTCGCGGGCGAGCAAGAGGACCGGATGCGAGCCCGTGAAGTGGACGTGGTCGAGCGAGATGGTGGCGGCCGCGATCACGCACAGCGACGGGCCTCCGGTGGCCGCCGTGATCTTCTCGGTGCAGGAGTCGTTGACGACCGGCACGTTGCCCGTCGAGATCACGTCATGATCCTTCGAGAAGCTGCCGCTCGGCGGGTGTTCGAGGCAGACTTTCACCGTCGAGCCGAAGCACTGCTGCGCGTCCGGCGGGCCGTCGACCGAGGCGTCGACCGGCTCGCCTGCCTCGGGTGGGTTGCCGATGCCGCCGTCGGCGTTGATGCACTCGTTGGACGCGGTCCCGGCCTGGCCGCCGATCTTCGAGCCGCCGCTGCAGTTGCCGTCCGGATACGCGCACACGCGACCGACGGAGCTGTCGACGCAGGTCCCCGCGGTGCCGCTCAGCTTGCAGTCGACGTCGGTCATGCAGTTGAAGAGGTCGCCATTGCTGAACGGCGAGCACGCCGTCAGCGGGACGGCGAAGAGGCACGCGGCCAGCACGCTGCGCATGCCGTCAGTGTACGCGGCTCTCCGCGCGAAAAGCACGCTTACGAGAGGACCGTGGCGTCGGCGAGCCGGGCGCGGGCCGCGTCGATGGCCGTGCGCGCGGCGATGCGCAGGCGCGCGAGCGCGGCGAGCTCGCCCCCCGTCGGCGCCACGGGCGTGCGCTCCCACCACGCATCGAGCCAGCGCAGCGCGGCGAACGGCGAGGCGACGGCGACGGCGGCCGCGATGTAGGACACCGGCGGCGGGAGCAACGTGAGCGACGCGCCGACAAGCCCCGCCATCCACACCGGATAGACGACCAGCGCGACGCCGAGCTTGATCGTCGAGACGGCGTCCGCATCGCGCGTTCGCTTCGCGACGAGCCGCGGGATGAAGTAGGGGATCGCGTAGAGCGCGAAGCCCGACGCGGCCAGCGGGGCGAGCAGCACCTTGGCGACGAGCCCGCGGGGCGGGGAAGCCGCGGCGGCCGGCGCCGAGCTCGGCGCGGCGACCTGCGCGTCGCGGAGGCCGAGCCGCTCGAGCTGCGCGAAGTACGCGTCCACGCGCACCGACACGGCCATGACCGTCTCCGCGCCGAGGCCGCGCAGCGTACTCGCGGCGAGCTCCACCTGGCGCCCGATCGTGTTCCAGCCGCTGAGCGAGGCGTCGCCCGCGTCGCTCGCGAGCATCTCGGCCACGCGCGCGATCAGCCGGCGCTCCTCGTGCGTCTCGCCCTCGACGAGCAGCTCGCGGAGGTCGGCGTCCATGATCGCGGTGGCGGCGCGGACACGCTCGTCCTCGGTCGCGCCCGCGACCTCGGCGAACCTGCGTACCGGCCCCCACAGCACCAGGCACCGCGAGCGAAAGTCGTCGCGCGCGTCGAACTCGAGGCCGACGGCCTGAAACGTGGTGGCGCCCCCGGCCGCCTCGCCGGCCGCCAGCATGCGCGCCGCGCCCGTGCGCAGCGGCGCGAGGTGC
This sequence comes from Deltaproteobacteria bacterium, assembly GCA_025353585.1. GTDB lineage: Bacteria > Myxococcota_A > Polyangia > Haliangiales > Haliangiaceae > JABFXX01. The sequence goes on along the minus strand of JANXOM010000290.1, from coordinate 9,212 downwards.
GGCTCGCTGTGGCTCGTGCCCTCGGGGAAGATGAGGATGTTGCCGCCGCGCGCGAGGTGGGCCGCGATGCGCGCGAACACCGCCGCGTTGGCGCCCGCGTCCTTCTCGGGCGCGTCGGAGCGCCGGATGATCGGCACCGCGCCTGCCAGATCGAGGAGCCACTTGAGCCCCGGGATGTTCCACAACGTCGACTTCGCGATGGGCGAGATGTCACACGCCGCGTCGGTGATCACGAGGATGGGATCGATCAACGCGTTGTAGTGGTTCGAGACAAACACGCGGCCGCCGGTGTGCGCGTGCGGCGCGTGACCGACGCGCTCGACCCGGCGGAAGTAGAGCCGCATGACGCTGCGAAACGTCGAGACCAGCGCGCGCTTGGCGCCGCTGGCCGGCTCACCGTGGACCTCGTCCGCGACATGCATCGCCCGACGATATCACCATCACCACATCAGTGACCCGCCGGTCCACTCGGTCGTGGGGCCGTCCAGCGCGCCCATGCTGACGTGGTCGCCCGCGTGGGCCGTGCAGAAGAGCTGCTCGCCCTCGCTGTCCTCCCGCGTGGCGTCGCAAAACGGGCAATGGGGCGAGGCGTCCTGCGCGAGCGGCATCGTCACGACGAGCGTGGCGCACGGGGCGTCGCGCACGACGCGGCTCGGCAGCGTGCGCAGTGAGCTCCCCGACGTGTGGAGACCGAACGCGCCGATCACGATCATGTCCGCGCGGAGGTCGGCGGCGAGCGCGTCGATCTGCTCGTCGGGCTTCCCCGCCCGCACGTGCAGCCGCGCGCGCCACTGCGTGCCGTGCTGGTTGAACGTCTGGAGCATCGGCACCACCCGATCGGCCAGGCGCTGCTGCAGGGCCTCGCTGTCGTCCTTGCGATGCTCCTTCACGACCAGGAAGTGCAGGTCTGGCGCCACGTGCCGCGCCGCCTGGTCGAGCGCGTGCTCGATGACGATGTGGGCGTACTCGGACAGATCGACCGCGATCACCATGCGGTAGCGATAGGGCCGCGCGAGGACGGGTTCACGGAGCGCCGGGTTCATGGTCAACCGCATTGCAGTCGCCGTGCCGGATGGGAAATGCTCCTCGGCGAAGCCGGCCCTCGTGAGCGAAGCGAACCCAACGAGCGACCGCGCTGCGCGGTTGCGTTCCGCCGCCGCCGAAGGGCGGCGGTTATGAAACTCGCCACGTGGAACGTCAACGGCATCCGGGCCCGCGCCGCGCAGGTCGTGGCGTGGCTCGAGGCGGAGGCGCCCGACGTGGCGTGCCTGCAGGAGATCAAGGCCTCGCCCGAGCAGGTGCCCGAGGCGCTCCAGGCCGTCGGCTACCACACCGCGTGGCACGGCCACAAAGGCTACTCGGGCGTGGCGCTGATGCTGCGCGCCGCGCGGTTCTCGCCGCCGACGTTCTTTCATCCGCCGTTCGATGTCGAGAACCGGATCGTCGCCGCGACCGTCGACCGCGTGACGTACGCGAGCGTGTACATCCCGAACGGCGGCAAGAGCTATCCCGCGAAGGTGACGTTCCTGCGCGCGCTCGCGGCGTGGGCGGGCGAGCTCGGCGCGGCCGGGCAGCACCTGGTCCTGGGCGGCGACTACAACGTCGCGCGCACGGACGCGGACGTCCACCCGAGCGAGCGCCGGCCGGTGATCGGACAATCGCTCGAGGAGCGCGGGCTCGTCGACGAGCTGTTCTCGCACTCGCTCGTCGACGTCGGCCGCCTCGTCGAGCCCGACAACGATCGCCTGTTCACGTGGTGGGCGCCGTGGCGGAACATGCGGCAGCGCAACATCGGCTGGCGGCTCGATTACATCGCGGCCCACGCGGGGCTCGTCGACGAGACGGTGCATTGTGCGGCGTATCGGGACGTCGGCACGAGCGATCACGCGCCCGTCATCGCGCATCTGCGGGACACACCGCTGTCGGCGTGTTAGGTCGATCCCATGACCAATCGGCTCGCGCTGGTGCTCGCAGTGACGGCGGCGTTCGGGTGTGGCGGCAAGAAGGACGACAGCGCCGATCAAGGTCAGGCGCACGGCAGCGCGGGGTCGGCCGCCGGCCGTGACATCCACGTCCCCGGCAGCGGCGGTAGCAGCAGCGAGACCGCAGGCAGCAGCGCCGCTCCCGGCCAGGGTAGCGGGATGGAGGGCAGCGCCGCGCTCCAGCTCCCGTCGACGCCGGCCGGCCGCGCGCAGCGGTTCCAGGACGCGTGGAACCTCTGGGTCGCGGGCAAGTTCGACAAGTACAGCGAGTACTACGCGCCGGACGCGACGTCGGGCGCGCCCGGCAGCCCCGAGGTACCCGCGAAGGGCCGCGCGGCGATCGTCGCGGAGGCGGTCGCGGCGCGGAAGGCGATCGCGGATCAAAAAGGCGCGATCCAGCTCGTGCTCGCGAGCGAGCAGGTGGTCATCGCGATCACGCTCGTCACGGGCACGCTCGGCGCGCACACGACCGGCGCGTACGTCGGCGTGGTCACGCACTACGACGACGCGGATCTGATCCGGTCCGAGGACGCCTACATGGACTTCGACACGATCACCGGCCAGGCGCAGGGCGCCGCGAACGTGCGGCCCGCGGTCGCCGAGGTCACCGGCCGCCAGGTGATCGTCTCGAAGAACGACGACCTCGAGAAGACGAACCAGGAGGCGATCAAGAAGTTCTTCCACGCGTACAGCGATCACGACGCCGAGGTCCTGGGCTCCCTGCTCGCCGACAACCTGGTCTGGTCCGACGCGTCGCAGCCAAAGGATCTCGACAAGGCGGGCGCGCTCGCGAGCATGAAGGGCGGCTGGACGGGCCCGCTCGGACGGCTGGCGCCGGGGACGCGCGTGGCGGCGGGGGACTACGTGGCCGTCGAGGAGACGCTCGACAACGCGAAGCCGGGCGCGGTCGCCGTGCCGGCGCTGGCGATCTACCGGCTCACGAACGGGCAGATCGCCCAGGCGTGGGTGTTCTCCGAGCGCAGCGCGGCGGTCGGCGCGAAGAAGTAGCGCACTGGCTCAGACGACGCCGCTGACCGTCACGAGGTCGAAGCCCTGCGCGCGCAGCGCCGGGACGAGCAGCCGCACCGCCTCGACCGTCACCTCGCCGTGGTCGCGCGCTTCGTGCATCAAGATGATGCTGCCCGGCCGCGCCCGCTCGAGCACGCGCTGCGCGACGTCGGCCGCCGGTTTGCCCTTCCAGTCGAAGCTGTTGACGTCCCACAGCACCATCCGCTTCGCGAGCCGCGCAAACGTCCGCACGGTCTTGGGCGAACGACCTCCCCACGGCGGGCGCGCGAGCGTCGGGACGATACCGGTGGCGCGCTCGATCGCGCGATCCGTCAGCGCGAGCTCCTTGGCGACCATCTTGCTGCGCGCCATCGGCAGGTAACGATGCGTGTACGTGTGGTTGCCGATCTCGTGGCCCTCGGCCGCGATGCGCGCCACGAGCGCCGGGTTGGCGTCCACGCTCGCGCCGACCATGAAGAACGTCGCCTTGACGTGGAGCTCCGCGAGCGCGTCGAGAAGCGCCGGCGTGCGCGCCGGATCGGGGCCGTCGTCGAAGGTCAGCGCGACCTGCTGCTTCCCGCGGTCGCCGTGCACGGAGGTGTGCATGACCCAGTCGATGGGCCCCGCCATGCCGCCGTAGCAGGCCCACCAGGCGAGGAGGATCGCCACGCTCACGACCATCACGATGACGAGCAGTTCCAGCATGCCCAGACCTAGTGCGACCGGCGCGCCGAATGACCTTTCGGGCACTTGCAGGCAAACATGGTGAAGCTCGGACGGTCGCTGTCAGGGTGCGCGACAGGCGCGATGGGTGGGAGCGCGGGCGCGCCGCTCACCGCAAGTCGCAGAGCACGCCGAGCGTGACGAGCAGAACGGAGGGGTCTGGGGGCGGGCATCGGCGGGCGCAGCCAGCGCAGCCATGGGGCCAAACGCTCTCGATCTGCTCCTCACTCTCCGCGAGCTCCGCGACCTCCGCGGCTCTGCGGTGAGCGGCGCGCCCGCGCTCCGACCGCTCGAGTCCGCTGCGCACTACGCCGCGCGGCGGCGACGCGACGTCACGAGCGCCAGGCCGAGGCCCGCGAGCACGAGGGTGCTGCCGCCGCCGCTGGTGCTGCAGCCGCCGCCCATGCCGTCGCCGGTCTCGCCGTTGGAGCCGGTGCCGCCGTCGGAGCCGGCGCTGCCGTCGGAGCCAGCGCTGCCGCTACCGCCGCCGGAACCCGAGCCGGAGTCCGAGCCGGAACCGGAATCGGAGCCGGAGCCGGAGCCGGAGCCCCCGCCGCCGCCATCCAGCGCGGCCAGCACGGCGCCCTTCGGCGTCCCGACGCCCGACGGGCCGTCCCAGCCGGTGCCCGCGGTGCAGAGCTTGCCGGTGCACGTGCCGTTCTTTCCGGTCACCACGTCGCGGAACGCGCTCGGGTGCAGGTACGGGAACTGCGGCGTCGCATCGCCGTGCCCGGTGAGGGCGAACACGCCGGCCACGAACGGGCTCGACGCGCTCGTCCCGCCGACGGGGACCCAGCCGCCCTCGGCCGCGTGATAGATGTACGGGCCGGTGTTCGGGTCGCCGACCGCCGAGACGTCCGACGTCATGCGCATCGTGCAGGCGCCAGTCGCGGTCTGCCACGTCGGCCGCGCGATGTTCTCGCTGCACGAGCTGCCGCCGTCGCTCCACGCCGACTCGGTCCAGGCGCCGCTCTGCGACTGTACGAGCGTCGTGCCGCCGACGCCGATCACGTTTGCCGACGTGCTCGGGTAGTCGGGGCCGCCCTGCTGGCCGCCGCCATCGTCGTAGCCGTTGTCGCCCGTCGCGACGAACGTCGCGATCCCGGGGTGATCGAAGTACTGCTCGAATTGTGGCTCGGTGCCCTGCTCGGGCCCGCCCCAGCTGTTGCTGATGACGGTGGCGCCGTGCGCGGCGGCGACGTTGTTGGCGATGAAGAGGCCGTCGTCGTTCTGGTTGTTCGCCAGCACGACGAGGATCTTGCACTTCGGGCAGGCGGCGCTCGCCATGTCGACGTCGAGCGCGGTCTCGCCGTTCCAGCCTCCGTCCGCCGCGGGCATCGGGGACGTGTTGCCGTCCTGGTTCAGGATCGTGAGACAGCCGCTCGCGACCGTGCACGCCGGCATGTGGTACTGCGCGCGGTAGACGGCGAGGTCGCTGGCGAGCGCCGCGTAGCCGTACGCGCCCGTGATCGCGATGGTCGCGCCGGGATCGTGACCGACGAGGTTCGTGAGCCCGTACGCGTCCTGCAGATCCAGCGCGCCGTAGCCCTGGTTACCCGGCGAGCCGGCGTGCGGCTCCACGTCGGTCCGCACGCGCGCGAGACAGTTCCAGCGGCCGCCCGTACACATCGCGCGATGCGGGTGATGCGCGACCCTCGCGATCGCCGGCTCGACGTGAGAGGTCGTGTCGGCGAGGGGCGTGACCCGCTGGTCGGCCGAGTCAACGGTGCACGATACGAGCAACGCGCTGCACGACAGGGCGAGCGTGAATGAAGGAGCTGGGCGCATGGCAGAGCGCTTCATCACGGACCGTGCCACGCGCGCTCGGTGCGGCGCGACCGAGACATTTCGCGAGGTCGCGCGTTCGCGGTGGAGGTGCGTCGCGGGTAGTCGGCGCGATCCGTGGCGTTTCGCTACTCGCAAGCGTGCAGAACTGCTCGCGCATTGCGGCTCTCACACGGCGTGATGCCGCGTGAGCACACATGTCGGCCGGAGTGCGTCTACGATCCTACTGGCAGGCGAGGAACGTCAGCGCGAGGCCGATCGCGGCCGGCACCGCCTGCACGAACAGGATCTTCTTGCTCGCCGTCGCGCCGCCATAGATGCCCGCGACGACCACGCAGCCGAAGAAGAAGATCCGCAGCGGGCAGACGAGGAGCGGCGCCGCGAACAGCGACCACACGAGCCCCGCCGCGAGGAACCCGTTATAGACGCCCTGGTTCGCCGCGAGCGTCTTGCTCGACTCCTGCTCCTCGCGCGAGCGCGCGAACGTCTTCATGCCGTACGGCGTGGTCCACAGGAACATCTCGAGGACGAGGAAGTAGAGGTGGAGCGCCGCGACGACGCCGGCGAGCACAGCAGAACCAGTGGCCATGAGGCAGCTTACTCCAGCGGGCCGACGGCCGAGAGCTTGCCGCGCTCGCGGTACATCCGCTCGACGACGCCGCGCAGCAGCACCTCGTCGATCTCCACGCCGCCGCCGCCCGCCACGTAGGCCGCGCGCTCGCACGCCACCTTGATGAAGCCGCCCGTCAGCTCGTAGCTCTCGGCCAGCGCGTCGAAGTCGATGTGCTCGCGGTCGACGCGCTCGGGCAGCGTGCGGCGCCAGAGCTCCGCGCGCATGTCGGGCGACGGGAAGCTGAAGAACACGTCGTACGTGAACCGGCGCTTGAACGCCTGATCGATGGCGGACGTGAGGTTCGTCGTCAGGATCGTGAGCCCGTTGAACCGCTCGAGCCGCTGCAGGAGGTAGTTCGTCTCCATGTTGGCGTAACGATCGTTGCTGCTCTTGACGTCGCTCGTGCGCTTGCCGAACAGCGAGTCGGCCTCGTTGAACAGGAGGACGACGTGGCCGGGCTCGGCGGCGTCGAACACGTCGGACAGGTTCTTCTCGGTCTCGCCGAGCCACTTGCTGACGACCTGCGAGAGATCGATCTCGTAGATGTCGAGGCCGAGGCGGTTCGCGAGCACGGTGCCCGACATCGTCTTGCCGACGCCGGGGTGGCCGCTGAACAGCACCGAGATGCCGGACGCGCCGCGCAGCTTGAAGTCCTGGCGGATGCGGCGGCGCTGGTGGGCGGCGGCCGAGATCTCGATCAGCGCGGCGCGCGTGTCGTCGTCGACGATGAGGTCGTCGAGCGTGGCCGGCGCGGGCAGGCGCTTGCCGAGGCGCGAGAGCCGCTGGTGGAGCTGCGCGGCGACGGAGACCTCGAGGTTCTTCGGCGTCAGGTCGCCCGAGCCCGGCATGTGGCTCGCGGTGGCGGCGGCCGCCGCCGACACGATGACGCCGCCGGGGATGGCGAACTTGCCGGACAGGGTCGCGGCCTCGCCGGCGGCGAGCGTGGGGACGATCTGCTGCCAGAGCTCGGTGCGGACATCGAGCGGCGGGACGATCAGCTCCACGTGCACGATCGGCCGCTGGTGGAGGCGCGGCATGCGCTCGCGGTTGATCGTGATGGCCACGGGGCCGTCCCACTCCGCCAGGAGCGCGTCGAAGCTGGCGGGGAGCGCGTCGCGGTCGCCCTCGCTCACCACCACGTCATCGACGTCGGCGAACGCGGGCACGGCGCCGAGGAGCCGCAGCTCGCGGACGAGCGCGCGGACGGTGGGCTGGAGGGCGGCGGCGGGGAGCTGCGCGAGGCGGCGGCCATCGAGGAGCAGGAGGCGCCGGTCCCAGTGCGCGGCGGCGAGCTGGAGGAGCAGCCGCTTGCCCACGCCGCGCTGGCCCTGGATCGCCAGGACGACCTCGCCGCTGCGGATGGCGGAGGTCGCGCGCTCCATCGCGGCGGGCGGGAACTGGCCGGCGACCCGGCCGCGGCGGAGCTCGGCGTACTCCGACAGCTCGGGGTCGAGCTCGGTCGCCGCGCCGGCGGCGAGGTACACGAGGCGGGAGGCGGCGCGCAGCTTGCGGAACATCAGCGAGTCCGAGGCGCCGCCCGGCGTGGCGACGTCGATCAGGCGGTAGCGGATCAGCGGTGACGACGGCGAGAGGTCGTGGGCCATGATCGCGCGGCTGTGCGGCGTGTCGTAGACGAGCTGCGCGAGGAGGCGCCCGTCGAGGCCGCGGATGCTGGCGTCGCGCGCGAGGTAGCGGTAGGCGGCGACGAGGTTCGGATCGACCTCGGGCAAGAGCGCGTACATGAGCGTGGCCCACTGGCGCGGCGTCAGCTCGAACTCGCGGAGGAGATCCACGAGGGGCGAGCTCGTGTTGGTGGCGAGCGAGGCGCGGATACGCGCGTCGACGGCGGTGTGGATGGCGAGCCACTGGTCGCGGACCTTGGGGGCGCCGGCGTCGTCGCCGCCGGAGACCTGGCCACGCGCCTGCGCGAACAGGCGGCCCATGTCGGCCGGCCCGACGACGTTCTCGACGACGGCCTTGGTCCAGCCGAGCCGGATCTCGTACTCGAGCCGGAGCCACGCGCGCCGGAGCTCGTCGCGCAGGTGGGTCGCGACATCGGCGTACGGCGCGTCACTCACGCGGCAAGCTTAGCCCACGCCCTCAGGAGCCGAGCCAGTGCAGCGTCTGGATCGTGAAGCCGGAGAGCTGGACGTTCGTCTGGTTGCCCTTGGAGGCGACCTGGATCGCGCCCGTGTCCACGTTCGTCGCGTCGACGGTGCCGGCGGCGGTCTGCGCGTGCAGGTCGGTCGCCGCGAGCTGGACGATGCCCGCCGTGCCGCCGGTCCCGCGGCCCGTGCCATGGAGGTGCGCGTCCACGTGGCCATCGCGCGAGGCGACCTCGACGTCGGCCGTGACCGCGGTCTGCGCGACCTGGATGCCGGTCTTGAACAGCTCCATGATGTCGTCGGAGCGTGGCTCGTCCTTGGCCTTCGGGGTGCGGCCGCTCTCCCACTTGTCGTGGCGGCGCTGGAGCTCGCTGTCCTTCGCGGGCTTCGCGGCCGTGCGCGAGCCGGCGCCGCGCGCGGCCGAGCCGCTGCTGCGCGAGCCGGCGTCGGCGGTGGTCGGAGCGGGCGCGGCCGTGTTCGAGCCGGCCGCCTCGGGCGCGACGGACTTGCCCATCGTGGCCATGATCTGCGCGACGGCCGCGCCGAAATCGAGGTTCAGGTGCTTCGAGCCGACGACGTACTTCGTCAGGTTGATGTCGAAGAAGTGCGTCAGGTTCAGCTCGAGCGCGCCCTGCGTGCCCGACGTCTCGAGCGACACGCCGTCGACCTTGATGAAATACGTCTCGAGCTTCGGGCGGATCTGGACCTTCGTGCCGTTCGTCATCGCGTAGTCGCGGATCTGGAGCGACGTGTAGATCGTGGCGCCCTCGGGCACGACGATGTGCTTCGCGCCGCTGCCCCAGCGGCCCGCCTGCACCGGCGTGGTCGCGTTGATGTCGGCGGACTTGATCTCCTGCGCGGCGGTGACGGCGAGCGGCTGGTCGGGCGTGGTGCTCGCGGTGCCGGCGGGCGCCGTGGTGCGCGTGGCGCTCGTCGGCGCGGCCGTGGCGGTCGGGCCGGGCGAGGGCGCGCGCGCGGCGGGGCCGGCGGCGGTCG
>JANXOM010000154.1 GCA_025353585.1 Deltaproteobacteria bacterium | reverse complement strand
GGCCGCCGCGCCGGCCACGCGCGCCGCGTTCTGCGCATCGCCGACGATCCACCGGGGGGCGCCATCGGCCGGCGCGGGGCCGAGCTCGGGCGCGACGGCCGGGGCGACGAGGAGCGCGACCGCGCCGACCGCGGAGTCGCCGGCGCCGATCTGATACAGCGTGACGCCCACCTTGTCGGCGAGCGGCTGTAGATCGACGACGAGCCGACCCGACGGGTCGAACACCGCGAGACGCCTGGCAGGCACTGCGTCGCATCCTACACCGCGGGGCCGGCTCGCATCCGGTCTCGCGGCAGCCGGATCACCCGGACACATATAGATGCACGCGCGTCACCGCCCGCGGCGGGCCACCCGCGCGACGGCCGCGCGTTCGGCACGCCGAGCCGCGCTGCCGCCTACGGCCGCAGCGCCGCGATGCCGGGCAGGTCGATCCCCTGCACGAACTCGAGGCTCGCGCCGCCGCCCGTGGAGACGTGCGTGACCTTGTCGGCCAGGCCCGCCTGCGCGATCGCGGCGGCCGAGTCGCCGCCGCCGACCACGGTCAGGGCGAGCTTGTTCTCGGCGAGCGCGCGCGCGACGGCCACGGTGCCATGCGCCCACTGCTCCTTCTCGAACACGCCCATCGGCCCGTTCCAGAACACGGTGCGCGCCTCGGCGAGCACGGCGCGGAACTTCGCGATGGTCTGCGGCCCGATGTCGAGCGCCATCCGGTGCTCGGACAGGTGCTCCACCTTCTCGGCGAGCGGCGACGTGTCGTCGATGCCGTCGCCGGTGAGCACGTCGACCGGCAGGAGGACGGCGACCTTCGCCATGCTCGCCTTGCGCAGGAAGTTCTTGGCGACGGCGACCTTGTCGACCTCGACCTTGCTCTTGCCGACAGAGCGCCCCTCGGCCGCGAGGAACGTGTTCGCCATGGCGCCGCCGATCACGATCGTCTGCACGCGCGTGAGCAGCGCATCGAGGACCTCGATCTTGTCGCTGACCTTGCTGCCGCCGAGGACGGCGACGTACGGGCGATCGACCTCGCCGAGCAGGCGCGAGAGGACCTCGATCTCCTTCGCCATGACGAAGCCCGCGCCCTTCTCGCCGACGTACTTCACCATGCCGGCCGTCGACGCGTGCGCGCGGTGCGCGGTGCCGAACGCGTCGTTGACGTAGATGTCGCAATACGAGGCGAGCTGGCGCGCGAAGATGTCGTCGTTGGCCTCCTCGCCGGGGGCGAAGCGCAGGTTCTCGAGCATCGCGATCTGGCCGTCGCGCAGATCGCTGACGACCTTGCGCGCGCCGTCGCCGGCGGGCTCGTCCGCGAGCGCGATGTCCAGGGAGAGGAGCTCGGCGAGCTTGACGGCGACGGGCTCGAGCGAGAACTCCGGCTTCACCTGACCATCGGGGCGGCCGAGGTGCGAGCCGAGCACGATGCGCGCGCCGCGGCCGATCAGGTGCTGGAGCGTGGGCAGCGTGGCGCGGATGCGCGCGTCGTCGCTGATCGTCTTCGTGCCTTTGACGAACGGCACGTTGTAGTCGACGCGGACGAAGACGCGCTTGCCCTCGACGGGCAGCTCGCTGACGTGCTTGATGCCGCCCGGCAGAGCCAGCGTCGCGGGGGCCACTAAGACCGCTCCGCGACGAACGCGGCGACGTCGAACAGGCGCTGCGCGTAGCCCATCTCGTTGTCGTACCAGGCGAGGACCTTGACGAGGTCGCCGGTGACGGTCGTGAGGTCGGCGTCGACCGTCGCGCTGTGGCGATCGCCGATGAAGTCGCACGAGACGAGCGGCTCGTCCGTGATGGCGAGGACGTCCTTGAGCGCGCCGGCGGCGGCGGCGCGGAAGGCCGCGTTGACCTCGTCCTTGGTCGCCTTCTTCTCGAGGCGGACCGTGAGGTCGACGACGGAGACGTCCGGCGTCGGGACGCGGATCGACATGCCGTCGAGCTTGCCGGCCATCGCGGGCAGGACTTCCTTGAGGGCCTTCGCCGCGCCGGTGGTCGTCGGGATCATGGAGAGCGCGGCGGCGCGGGCCCGGCGGAGATCCTTGTGCGGGAAGTCGAGGACGTTCTGGTCGTTCGTGTACGAGTGGATCGTCGTCATGAGGCCCGAGACGATGCCGAACGACTCGTGGAGCACCTTGGCGACGGGCGCGAGGCAGTTGGTCGTGCACGACGCGTTCGAGATGATGTGGTGCTCGGCGGGCTTGTAGGCCTCGAAGTTGATGCCGCGGCAGAGCGTGATGTCACAGCTCTTCGCGGGGGCCGAGATGATGACCTTCTTCGCGCCGGCCGCGAGGTGCTTGCCGCAGCCCTCCTTGTCGAGGAACTTGCCGGTGCACTCGAGGACGATGTCGACGCCGTGGTCCTTCCACTTGATGGCGGCGGGGTCCTTCTCGCTCGAGATCGTGACGCGCTTACCCGCGATCTCGAGGTGCCCCTCGTGCACGGAGACGGTGCCGGGGAACTTGCCGTGAATGGAGTCGTGGCGCAGCAAGTGCGCCAGCGTCTTCACATCCGTGAGGTCGTTGATGACGACCAGCTCGAGCGAGTCGGGGTGCTCCAGGAGGCAGCGCACCACTCCACGACCGATGCGACCGAAGCCATTGATGCCGATGCGGACCTTCGCCATAGCGCGGTCTATAGATCGGATCGTGCGGCGCGGCTAGGTGCCTGCTACGCGACGTGCGGGGTCGCGGCCCGCGTCTCGACCTTCGCGCCATGATCGCGCGAGATCTTCGACGTGACCTCGGAGATCAGCTCGGTGGCGAGCGCGACGATCTGCTTCTCGTCGAAGCCCTGGGCCTCGAGGTCGCGGTAGATCGACTTCGCGAGGATCTTCACGGCACGGCTCTTGGCTTCGCGATCTGTCATGGGCAACGAACTGTTCAGCATCGACCGTGCCATGCGGCGGGCGACCCAACCAGCTGGAATGACATGGGGGATCGTCGCGGACGGGTGGGGTGCGGCCGGTTCGCGTGCGTAACCTCCCGCCGGGTGCGCACGAGCCTATGCACCACGACGAACTCGACGCGCCCCGTCATCCGCGCGTGGTTGGCGCGGTAGGCTCGTGCGCGATGCGAACGCGTGAGCGGTTGTCAGTCCTCGTCGTGGTGTTGGCCGGCGCGGCCGGGGGCTGCAAGGGCAAGGCGGCCGCGCCGGGGCCCGGCTCCGGATCGGGCGCGGCGGTGGCCGTGAAGGTCGCGCCGCCGGTCGACGCGGCCGTCGCGGTCCCCGTCGCGGTCGCCGTGGACGCGGGCCCGCCGCCGTGCCTGCCGACGGATGGCGAGCGGACGCTGTCGTACCTCGCCGCGACGGAGAACGAGGTCACGCTGTGCACCGTGGCGGCCACGGGAGCACCGGCGCCGCACTGCATCGGCGTCGCGCTGCAGACGGGGACCGCGCGCAACGTCCCCGAGCCGGCCGCGCCGGCGGAGGTCGCGCCGGGCGGCTACGCGGTCCAGGACACGGTGGACGGCGTGCAGCTCTGCAAGGGTTCGCTCTGCACGAAGCTCGCGCTCGATCTGACCGTCCCGAAGGGTGCGTCGCCGGCGCCCACGCACGACGTGGCGCTCGCGAAGAGCGGGCTCGTCGCGGTCGCGCGCGACCCGGGCGGCCTCGGGCTCTTCGATACGAGCAGCGGCCGGAAGATGAAGGTGCTCGTCCCGAACACGAAGACCGTGTGCGCCGGGCCGGCGCAGTTCCTCGACGAGGTCGTGTTCGCGACCATCACCGACTGCACGGGGACGCCGTCCGCGAAGGCGGCGCTGTACTCGCCGCAGGGCGCGCTGATCGCGTCGCTCGAGAGCCTGAACTTCGAGGGCTCGCGGCCGGTGCGGCTCGCCGGCGACACGTGGGTCGCGCCGGATTACGGCGCCATGTCCTCGCTCGTGTTCGAGGGCAAGACGGGTCGCGTGCTGCGGCAGGCCTCGGGCCTCCCGACGCGCTTCACGCAGTGCGAGGGGTGCTTTCCGCTCGGGACGTCCCCGCTGTTCAAGGTGCCGCTGATCGCGCCGATGCCGTCGGGGACGTACGCGGCCGTCTCGAACACCGGCTTCTGGGTGATCGATCCGACCACGGGCAAGACCACGAAGTCCTACCCGATCCCGGCGTGTGCCCCGACGCCGCCGGCTGCACCGGCCGCCGACGGCTCGGGCTCGGGCTCCGGCAGCGGCGCCTAGCGCTCGCCTCGTTCTCGCCTCGTTCTCGCCTAGTTCTCGACGAACGCTTTGAGGCGCTTGCTGCGGCTCGGGTGCCGCAGCTTGCGGAGCGCCTTCGCCTCGATCTGCCGGATGCGCTCGCGCGTCACCTCGAAGTCCTGACCGACCTCCTCGAGGGTGTGGTCGCTCTTCTCGCCGATGCCGAAGCGCATGCGGAGGACCTTCTCCTCGCGCGGCGTCAGCGTGGCGAGCACCTTGCGGGTCTGGTCCGCGAGGTTCACCGAGATCACGCTCTCGCTCGGCGAGATGATGCTCTTGTCCTCGATGAAGTCACCGAGGTGAGAGTCCTCCTCCTCGCCGATCGGGGTCTCGAGCGAGATGGGCTCCTTCGCGATCTTGAGGACCTTGCGGACCTTGTCGAGCGGCAGCTCCATGCGCTCGGCGATCTCCTCGGGCGTCGGCTCGCGACCGAGCTCCTGCACGAGGTAGCGCGTCGTGCGGACGAGCTTGTTGATCGTCTCG